>DASRBN010000009.1 GCA_035653615.1 Ktedonobacteraceae bacterium
CAATCTCGCGATCACTTTGATCCACCGCTCTGGTTCCTGCCACATTCGGCAGACCCGGCGCCATTTCGCCTCCTGTCCTCAACAAGCGCTTGCTCTCCTCACTTCTCTCAAAGGAGGCCAGCAATCATTCACAAGCCCTGCGCAATCGGTACCGTAACCACTAGACACAGCCATGCCTTTCTGGTAATATGTAGCAAAGAGCAGAAAATGTAGAAGGATTAGCAGGGAAATTTGCAAAATCCTGGCTTTTAAACAACGCTGAAGTTATTACTGGGGTGCATCTAGATGAAGATGCGAGAAAAAAGTTTTTCTTCTTCTATTGGGTCATCAGGTTAGTAGCCTTTGAATATATATTTACTGTAAAAGGTAGTCCTATCCAGGGGAGAAGCGCTCATAAGATGGAACCGATAAAAGAAGCTGCCGGGAACATCCCACATGCAGCATCCTTTCCGGTCTACCTGACACGCTTTGTGGGGCGGGAGGACGAGCTTGCCACGCTCACCTCTTTGCTCACAAACAAACGCCTGCTGACCCTCGTAGGAGCTGGCGGAGTAGGTAAAACGCGCCTGGCGTTGCAGGTTGCGACGAAATTGAGCGGCTCCTTCGATGATGGTATGTATTTGATTGAATTAGCCCCGCTCTCTGATCCGCAACTGGCTCCACAGGCCATCGCTTCCGCCCTCAATATGCGAACTGATCGCGATAGCTCGCTGATCGCATTGCTCAAATCCGAACTGGCGGAGCGGAATGTTTTGTTGCTGCTGGACAACTGCGAGCATGTTGTAAGTGAATGCGCTACACTGGTGGAGGCCCTATTGCAAGCCTGCCCCAGGCTGCATGTCCTCGCAACAAGCCGGGAGCCGCTAAGAGTCGCTGGAGAAGTGACCTGGCGGGTAACGCCGCTGTCAATACCCGACCCCAACCAGCATCTTGCTATCGAAAAGTTGATGTGTTACGAAGCTGTACAGCTTTTCTACGAGCGGGCAATGGAGAGCAATCCGCGTTTTCTGCTCACGCCACAGAATGCCGCGCCGGTGGCGCGTATCTGCGCGCACCTGGATGGGCTGCCATTGGCGCTGGAGCTGGCAGCGGCGCTGCTGCCGATGTATTCGGTGGATCAACTGGCAGCGCGGGTGGACGAGCGTTTTAAGCTATTAAGGTATGGCAAAAGAACCGCGGAGGCGAGACACCATTCGCTGGAGGCAGCGCTGGACTGGAGCTTTGCGCTGCTTACTCCCAACGAGCAAGCCCTGTTCCTTCGCCTGGCAGTCTTTGCGGGTAGCTGGAATGTTGAGGCGATGGAGCATGTCTGCGCCTCGAATGACCTGGCACCGTCGCTGATCGTTGAAACGCTGGTCTATCTCGTGAATAAGTCGCTGATCGTAGCAGAGGAACAAGAGGGAGCGGAGAAAGATACGGTAGAAGTTCGCTACCGGCTGCTTGATACGATGCGACAGTATGCGTTGGAAAAGTTACGACAGGGTGATGATTTCCAGCAAATGATGGAGCAGCACTATGCCTGGTACCTGCATCTCGCGAAAGAGGCGAATACGCACATCTACGGTATGGAGCAGGCACAGTGGCTCCAACGCCTTGAGATGGAAACGCCTGATCTGCGAGCTGCGCTGTCACGCGCGCTGGCAGGCAGGCGGCTCGATGCAGCAGTACGCCTTGCCGACGCGCTGCGCCGTTTCTGGATCATACACAATTATTTTAGCGAAGGGCGATACTGGTTCGATGCGCTGCTGGCGGCAGATAACCAGGAAGCGAGCAGGCTCAAAGGTACGGCGGGCGAGCATCAGGGGATAGAGGACAGGCACAATGGTATGGCGGGCGACCACCGGGGTACGCCCCTACAGGCGGGGTTGAAGGCGCGGGCGCTGTTTGGGGCAGCAGAATTTGCGCGCTACCAGGGAGCATATGATCGCACATGCGCGCTGCTCATAGAGGAGATTGCGCTGCTGGAGAAGCTGGAAGATAGACCGGCACAGGCGGAAGCTCAGGTCTACCTGGGCTTGACAATGGGTTTGCAAGGCAAGTATGAGCAGGGTATGGCGCTCTGCAAGACTGGACTCAGTTTCTATCGCAGCATTGGAGAGCAGCAGGGAACAGGGATTGCCCTGGCAACCCTGGCATTTATTACCCTCGCACAAGGGGACGCTCGGGAGGCAATGGCTTTGAGCGAAGAAGCTTGCCAATTGCTGCGCGAAAGCGGAAATCATGTTCACCTGCTGTATGCATTGTTCACGCAGGCGCAGGCGGCCCTGTTTTTGAAAGCGATAAAAGAGGCTCGCGACGCCTGCCGGAAAGCACTGCGGCTGGCACAAGCTCAACGGCAATCCTACGGCATCGCCGCAAGCCTGGGACTGATCGGAGGCATGGCGGGAATAGAAGAACGCTATGCACAGGCAGCGCGATTGTTCGGCGCGGCACAGGCGTTACAAGAGCGCATCCAGGCTCCTCACCCTCCGGCGGGGCGTGCTCTGCTGGAACGTATGGTACTCTCTATTATTACCAGCTTTGGTCAGGAAAATTTTTTGCGCCACTTTGCGGAGGGAAAGTCCAGTTCACTCGAAGACATCCTGATCGAGGCAGAGGCAATACTTGAAACGCCTCCCGCCTCACGTACAGGGGGGTCGCCGGCTGCCGCAACTGAAGTGGCCGGATTGAGTCCGCGGGAGCTTGAGGTTCTTGTGCTGGTAGCGAAAGGCCTGACAGATGCTCAAGTTGCCAGATACCTGTTTCTCAGTACGCGAACAGTGAGCAAGCACTTGCAGTCCATCTATGCCAGGCTCGGCGTCAATTCACGCAGCGCTGCCACTCGTTTCGCATTTGAGCATGGCCTGGTTTAAGTAACAGTAGAGCAATTACGTAGTCTGATTACGCAATTTTTACCTTGTGTATTGCTCACGTTACCTGTATATTACTCATCAAGACATATTGGAGGAGCAGAGATGTGGGGGGGACCGGCATCACTGTAATTTTTAAGGGTGCTGGACGAAACATCCTGTCACCTCCATATAGATGTCTTGTGCGAGCAGTTTCCCTCTAAAGAAAGGGAAAGGAAAGGTTGAAGGTATGTCGTCATCCCTGACACCCGACCAGCGCAAAGCACTGGTACGGGAGTATCTTGAACATGCCTGGAATACTCAAGAAGGCGATGAAAGGGACTATGCGGCGGAGAGTAGGAAACGGCAGGATGTGACCGGGGATACGGATGCTAAGTATTCACCCGCCACCGTCTATCTCGGTGGTGAGCGGCTGTGTATACCCCTGGCCCAATTGCGCAATGTTGTTCGCGCTACCTTTCCTGATATACGCCTGACGGTCAGCGATCTCGTCGTTGATGGGGAAAAAGTGGTGGTGCGCTGGACCTTGCAGGGAACTGATCTGGGTGGATATGAGGGACACGCGCCAACCGGCAGGCCCATGCAAATGACAGGCATTACTATCATACGCATGGAACAAGAAACTATCGTAGAGGAGTGGAATGAGGTCGATATCGCAGGGATGCTGCGTCAACTTGGATTCGTTTATGTGCCTCAACCCCCCAGGATTACCATGAGACGACCAGGGCCGGCAAAAACATCTCTATCATGAAGACTCGCTCTACTCCTTATCAGCATGCTTGCAAGGGTCTTGCAAGCATTGCACAACCTTTTTAGGAGGCCCCCTTATGGCAAATCAACTGGCAAATCAAGTTGAAGAATTATTGACGGTGCAGGAGGTCGCCAGCATTCTGCGAGTAGATCAGACGACGGTACGGCGCTGGATCAAAGAGGGTACGTTGCCCTCGATCAGGCTTCCCCATCGCGGGAAACGCGAGATATACCGCGTTCGCCGGTCCACTTTGAATGAGATACTCAGCTAGCCTGGTCTGATCGCAGGTTGCGGGATACATACGAATCTAGTGGTGGCAGGCGACCACAAGGCTGGAGTGCGCTCTGCTCTCACCGGTTGCTACACAACTTCCCCCAGTAGCAATCCCACTCCTTATTTCCCGTCCCTGGAACAGGGTAGCGGTTAATCTTGCTCTACGTTCTATCCTACAAGCAAGGTGCGCAGTATCATCCTGGCATATCGAGAGATAACGTGAGTATAATGTGTGCAGTCAACATCATTTGAGATGGAGGAGCGACTGTAGAAACAGGGTAATCGCACGGGTAGCCATGGATGAGGCTTGCCAGGTACGCGACGGCCCGCGTCAACTTGCCAGGAAATAGTATCATGCTAATGGAGAGAAGTATTTCGGTCCTCGCGGGCCTCTGTGCTATATTATTGATTTTCTTTGTGTTGTGGGATGTCTTCGAAGTAATAATTCTGCCGCGCCGCGTGTCGCGGCGCCTGCGTTTGACGGTGCTGATCTATCTGATTACCTGGAAGCCCTGGTCGGCGCTAGCGCGGCGCATGCATAACGATGGCAGGCGAGAAGTATTCCTGAGCTTTTATGGGCCGCTTTCGTTGATACTGCTGCTGGTTGTATGGATGGTGGGTCTGATTGTCGGCTACGCCCTGTTGCAATGGTCGCTGGGGTCGGCGGTATCAGGAATAGGGGAAGCAAGTGGCTTCCCTACTGATCTCTATATGAGCGGCACGACATTTATTACGCTGGGACTGGGAGATGTGATACCTCGCACCGGCCTGGCGCGGCTGGTGACGGTGATAGAAGCTGCCACGGGTTTCGGCCTGCTGGCGGTGGTAATTGGCTATTTACCCGTGCTGTACCAGGCATTTTCGCGGCGCGAGGCCGATATCACGCTGCTGGACGCGCGCGCCGGTTCTCCGCCGAGCGCGATAGAGATGCTGCGCCGCTACGCGCAGGACCGGGACATCAATGCGCTCAACACGTTCTTGCGGGAGTGGGAACGCTGGGGAGCCGAACTATTGGAAAGCCACCTGTCCTATCCCTCGCTGGCCTATTTTCGCTCGCAGCACGATAACCAATCCTGGCTGGCAGCGCTCACCGTGATCCTGGACGTGTGCGCGCTTGTACTGGTAGGTATCGATGACCTGCCAACGCACCAGGCTCGCCTGACCTTCGCTATCGCGCGTCACGCGGCAGTTGATCTGAGCCAGGTCCTCAACTTGCCCCCACCCAGGTATGAGACCAGATTAACGCGCAGGTATAATCTGGCGAAAATACGCAGGCTGCTCAAAGAGGCCGGTATACCGATGCGCGAAGGTGAGGCGGCCGATGAACAATTATCTAAGATGCGGGGCATGTATGAATCGTATGTCAACACGTTATCCGACCGCCTGCTGATGCCGCTGCCGCCCTGGATTCCACCGGAGGACTCTCAAGACGACTGGCTCTCCACCGCTTAGCCTCCGCGCCATAAGCAATCGGTATGCAATAAACTAAATCTATACTCGTCTATTCTTTAGGAGATCTCTCGCATCCGTTGGGGGGGTGCTGGAAAGACCCTGTTCCTGCAGCATTTTTGAAGTGTCTTCGTAAGCTACCTCGTATTCAGTTCTCTGTATGGCCACAAATCCACGCAGGCCGCCTGTTACTTACTGCTTTTTCCAGGATGAGTTTGAACAAATAAGTCCAACTACCCCATGGGCCGATCAATCGGCCCACGACGAAGCCGTAGGGCCGATTGCTGGACTATTTTGTGAAAGTTCATGACAGAATATATAAGGAGGACGAGGCATGCAACGCCGTCTCTTTTCCCGGCTGGTAGGCGTTTTTCTTGTCGTGATGGTCGCGCAGTTGCTTCAATTGAGCATGAACATGACGATACAGGCCGCGAATGCTCAGTCAAGCAACACTGCGCTTATCCAGGCACAATTAACGCCTAGTAGTTACACATTTTACGGCTCAAATCACTCCTGGATGCTTACTGCTACCAGTGATTGGTACCAGCATCAAGGCAACTGGTGCGGTATAGCGAATATCCGTGCCATTCAGGTCTACGATTGGCTCTATTATGATGGTAAGGCCCCTGGCTGGGATAACTCACAGGAGGCCATCCACAACCGGCTCAACTCGTATAGCAGTCCCTGGGGATACGGATCGGGAGGCTACGTCTACTCGGATATCGCAGCCGACGGTGGAACTGACCCCCATTCGATTGCCTATGGGGCCTGGTACGATACGCCTCCCAGCAGCCAGAATCAACCCTACTGGTTCCACAACTGGATTTACCGCACCAGCAGCACGACCGCGACCTACGACTTCGGCACCGACTTCGGCAAGAATACCGTCTCGCATAATGACCCGATCAGTGTAACCATCGATGGCGGCTATCACTCCTTCGTCGTTGATGGAGTTTGGGCGACCAGCGATCCATCCTATCCTGGAACGACGATTGGCTCAATCGATACCTGGGACCCCTGGCTCAACCACGCCAACCAGTCGATGGATGGCACCCACCCATTTAATCAGACCGAGAACCAGGTATGGTCGCTGACGGACTGGACAACGAATCGTGTGATGTGGGGGCAGGGCTACAACACGCACAACGGCTACGATCCCGACCCTGATACGTCCAATCACTATTACGTCCCACCGTTCAATAGCTATGGCGTTCCCTATCACTGGAACACCTACTTTATCACTATTGAACAGGATCGCATCAACAACGATTACACCTCGTTTGATTATGCCATTGATCAGAATGGCCATTTAGCTCCACATAATTGATGAGCTGGATAACGCCGTTCTTTCGTTATTAGAAACTCCGGTCAATGCATGTAGCTCTGACCGGATGAGCAGAGAGAGGAAAAAATCATGGCGCGCACGAAAAGGCGGGTCGCTCGCAGGAGTACTTCTCAAAGATATCCCGTCACGAAATATAGGAGTAGGCAGATAAAAGGTGAACAATCCAGGCTGCCCGGTGGTACGATCATCGCTTTAGGCGCTGCCTTTGGGATGGTCGCACTATGCGTACTCGGTTTTGCGCTGCTGGTCACCGTTGGACGCGGAAGTAGTGTTGCCAGCGCATCAGGCGGGCCGGTTTCGCACGTGCCCGCCGGTTACGGCTCCCTGAATCACGCTAAAGGGCAGTGTGGCAACGCGGGACAGGTAGCCTGCCCCACCGAGCCTGGTTGGTTTGCCGTGCCGTCCGCTTCGCCGGCCAGTATTGCGGCAGCGATTGCCGGTAGTCCCGATTATGCAGCCATGCAGGGTCACTATGGCTATGTTGCGCTCGATACGCCGGCCCTTGTGCATGCCTACGACGCGCATACCGGTTATGACTATTACGATGACGATCACTGGGTCGTCTCTGTTCGCAATGCCGCCGGATTGCGCTGTGGCATCTTCGATTTCGTCTACGACCGGGCGCGCGGGCGGATGCGCTTCTCCTCGTATGGCGTAATAACTCCCCAGGATGTCCATACGAGGCAGGCGTTTCCCTACATCTCACCGGCGACAGCCATCACGCAATTGCAACACCAGCGCGGCCTCACTCTACTGCCAGGCACACAGCCGGAATTGATCTTTTTTCCCATCGACCCCAGCTTTCCCTACCTTACTTCGCCGGTGCATAACTGGCGAGGAGGAGGAAACTCCGCTATGAACCCCATGTGGCACATCATTGGGTCGGATGGGCATGATTACTTCGTAGGCGCTGACCTGAATGTGCATGTAGCAACGGACCTGCCAGTTGCTAAAGGGCAACCATAGAAAAAAGACCAGAAAAACATCCCCATGACACTGGCGCAGGGATGTTTTTCTGGTCTTTTTTAGTTGGGAATAGAATGAGCAGGATAACTTGTTAGAGTGATATAAATATGGTACTGTTATGCTAAGTCCTGGTATTTGTGCCAATCCGACCGGTCAGCGCTCCATTGATATTTTTAGTAAGGAGATGCGCCCATGGAAACTCCTTTGACCGCCCCAGCTACTTCGCCGCGCGTCGATACGCACCTTGGCAAGTTTTCGCAGGCAGGCACTGTTGTGCTGGCCGCTCTAGCCTTTCTTCTCAGCCAGCCAATCATTGTGTTGATCACCGCGCTTATCCTGGCGATTTCCGCGCTCGCGCCCTCGGTAAGCCCTTACCGGCTGCTCTATCGCTACGTTGTGTTGCCCCTGCACTTGTGGCGACCGCGTATCGTAGAGGATGACCCGAATCCACATCGTTTCGCGCAGGGAGTTGGCGCAATATTCCTCATCGCGTCAAGCATTTTGCTGTTCCTGACACCAGCAACTGTGGCCGGTTGGACGCTCGATCTTATCGTTTTCGCGCTGGCCGCCATCAATTTGACGGTTGGCTTCTGTGCCGGTTGCTTTGTTTACTATCACCTTGGGCGATGGGGCCTGCTACCCCGCGTGCGTTACCAGGGTGGTTTCCATTGGCGTGGAGTGTAAGCGATGTCCGATGGTATGGTGCGACTCGTTGTATTTATCCTGATCGTCGTGCTGCTGTGGATAGTTACATGGGCGGGGCGCCGCTTCGTCGAGATGCGCCGCCGGCAAGCTCTGACGGCGGCTCCATTGGACGTTATGGCAAATGGTCACAGCCCTGAAGCCAGCAGCATTTTCGGCACGAATTCAGGCGCAACACAGGTACGTATTCTGGCCTTTCAAAGCGATGACTGCCACCAGTGCCACACATTACAGGCTCCCGCCCTGCAACGGGTACTTGAGGCATGCGGCGATAGCGTATCTGTGATGGAGATCGACGCTCCTGGCACGCCAGAATTAACGCAGCGTTACCGCGTGCTGACGCTGCCAACTACTGTCGTACTTGACGCCAACGGTAACGCGCGGGCCGTCAATTATGGCTTCGCGCCCACGCAGCGCCTGTTAGAGCAGGTGCAGGCGATACTGGCGCAGTAGGTGTTTGCGGTCGCACTTTACGCTTTTGCAGGCACTGCCTGTACTGCCAGCGCATCCTCGCCTTCCGTCTGCACTTTCATGGCGGTCGAGAGCTTCAAGCCCAGGGCGCTGAGGCAGACCATACCTGAAACGGTCATCAACAGCGCCGCCCAGGGATGCGAGAAGACAAACATGGCCGTAACCTGTTCTTTTTGCAGGTGCAGCAGGCCATAGAAGACCAGCAGGCCCACGGCTTCATTGCTGCCAACCTGTCCAGGGGGTGTGGGCAGGATGTAGAACATATTGTAGACGGTATAGCCGAAAATAGCGGTGCCAAAAGAGATGTAGTAGCCAATCGTCCAGAAGGCGAGCATGGCGAAGAGGCCATCGAAGATGATCGCTACACAGGTGAGCAGCACAGCCGGAATGAAGATCTTCGGCTGGCTGGCGGCCGCGAGCAGCGAATCGACAAAGCCGGTCGCGAATCCTTCGATCTTGCTGCCGATAGCCTTAGGCAACAGACCCGTCATTTTTTGCAGCAGGTTGATGGCGGCGGCGCGTTTCCAGGCAGCAAGCGCTACGAAGAAGATCAGACAGATGAGCAGCCCACCAACGGTCGCCAGCACGAGCCACAGCTTGATATCCATTGAGATGCCCAGAAACGGTACGATTGCCATGATGAAGAGCGCGGGCAGCAAGTCCAGGGCCTTATCCATGGCCACGGTTGGCAGCGATTTGCTGATCGGAATATTGGCAGTGCGTTTGAGCATCAGACTTTTGGCGACCTCACCACCACGGATCGGCAGCAGGAAGTTCAGGAAGATACCGACAAGGAAGAGCTGGATGGCTTTGAAGGTGCTGACTTTACCAATAGGATTGAGGAAGAGCTTCCAACGCATGCCGCGAATAGAGAAGGCCATCAAGAAGGCGACGCCTGATAGCAGGGCAAACAGGATGCCGCGCGGCGTCGTCAGATGTTGTCTCAACACCTGAATAGTGGTTGGCAAATCGACGAAACGCGAGACGAGAAATAACAGGCCGCCGCCTACCAGCAGGCCAAGCGCCACTTTTACTGCCGGAGTATTAAGCAACTGCTTCCATTTCGGCATCTGCTTCTCCTCTGCTGGCGCGACCGGCGTCGCGACGGCCGCGAGTGGCAGCGTGCGCCCAAAAGGCTCGCTTCCATAGAGGTTTACCACCGGAAATGGCCCGGTTTGCTGGATTCCATGGGGCCAGTATCCCTCCTCAAGGTCTGCGACAGGCGCCTGCACCTGATTTCCATTTGCGCCTTTCTGGCGAACGCGAACCGCCGGCATCATGCCACTAAGTCGCATCAGATGCAACGTACTCTGTGTGCTTATATCGTCCTCTGGAATGCCTGGGTAACTATGTGGATGAGGCGGAACATGAGCAAGTTGCGGGGACTGAAATTGCGAATGGCTATTCTGCCTGGCAGGTGCTGAGGGACGCGCGTCGCCCTGTGCCGGCCTGGAGTAGCCACTCCCCTGGCTTTCCAGGTATGTCGGCGTATCCGGTGAAGCTACAGATTGCATAGTGACCGTAGGCTGCATGGCAATATCATTACCAGGCGCATGATTCGCGTTTATCTGCTCTTGTTTATCATGATGTCCATGCGCCATACCTACCAGCCTTGTCCTATTTGGACGCTGGCGCATTGATAGCATCGGCGGTATAGATGGCAAAGAATTTGGATCGTTTTGCATGCAAACCTCGGAAATTTTATAAAGATGGAGCCGCAGACCCCTACATATCAATCAACGCATTGACATATAAACATTAACAGCGGATGAGAAAATTTCTGCTACAAATACTTATGCTTGCGATACCACTCGGCTGTCCGCCTCATACCTTCCTCTAACTGTACCCGCGGCGAGAAGCCAAGTTCATTTCTCGCCCGGCTGGTATCATACACGCGGCTACGCGTGAGGAATTTGACGCGACTGCGCGTCAGCGGTGCTTTTTCGCCCTGCATGCCCGGCACCAGAGCAAAGATATCCGATGCCAGGTTTGCCAGCCACAGCGGGATACTGCCCCCCGGCAATTCCTTGTCCAGCGCGTGGGCAATGGCCGTCGCAAGTTCGCGAATGGTCACCGGATGATCATCGGCAAAATTATAGCTACGTCCGATGGCTTCCGGCCTTCCGGCGCAGAGCAGGAAAGCCGCCGTCATATCATCGATATAAATAGGATGCAGGAGAGCCTTTCCGCCGTCAATGACGCGAAAGAGACCCTTATTGATCGATGAGAAGAAGCCAAGCAAATGCAGGTCGCCGGGGCCATAGACAAGTCCTGGCCGGGCGACGCTGACCGGCAGCCCATCTTCCTTCCAGGCGCGCAGGGCCAGCACTTCTGCTTCTAGCTTGGTCACTTCATAGGGATTGGTAGGCGCGAACGGGGCATCTTCGGCGGCAGGCGTTTTACCCGTTTCGCCATGCACGCCCGTCGTACTACAATGTACGATGCGCCGCAACTGGCTCTGCCCCTTGCAGGCATTAAGCAGCGTGCGCGTGCCTTCGACGTGCGTGCGGTAGTACAATTCGGCGGGCGTACTGGGATGATAGAGCCGCCCAACCAGGTGGTAGATGATGTTCGTGCCATCCACAGCGCGCCGTACCTGCTCTTCATCATTGATATCACCCACAATGATATCTACCGCGTCGCCAAATTGAGCGCGTGCCTTCTGCGCATCACGCGCCAGGATGCGCACTGGTTGCTTTTGTCTCACCAGTTCCATAACCAGCGCCGAGCCTAGAAAGCCGGTAGCTCCCGTTACCAGATTCGTCATTTATGACCTCGCTCCTGAATAGCCCTTGACGCTGATGGCATTTTCTGGGCAGGCCTCGTAACAGAGCAGGCAGCGCTGGCAGGTCGCGTAGTTGACCTTCAGCGTTTTAAGGTCAATCACGTTTGGCAGCGGGCAGGCTTCGACACAGACACCGCAGCGCGTGCAGCTCTCTTCTTTGATCTTTGGGCGCGTGCCCACCAGGCCGGTACTATAGAGCGTGGTGCAAAGATGCTTGCCGCGCTCGGCAACCCAGGTGTAGGGATAGTCCAGCGGGTACATCAGCCAGAAGATGAAGCGATAGAGGCCTTTCTGCTGCGGCAGGCGAAACTTTTTAATCACGCTGACTTCTTCCCCGACAGTTGTCCAGGATGGCTTGCCCATCTGCTCCAGGGCCAGCTTGAGATGGGGAATATCGCGCGGTTTCACGCCGACGAGCTGGCAGCAGACCAGGTCAACTGCAAGGCTCTCGCGGCCCGCGACCAGCACCTGCAAATCGGCTTTATCGCCGTAGAGCGGCCCTTCGCCGTCCTGTCCCACGCTGCCATCAACGATGGTCAGGTCGGGTCGGATGCCCAGGTTCATGTCCACGATGGACTGGTCGATGCCAAAGGTGTGCATCGAGCGGCGGTCGGGACGCGGCAAGAGGCCCATAGGATTTTTCATGCCCAGCGTCATCATTGAAACAACATGCGTCTTGAGGACAGGCAGGTTGATTAAACGCGCCTCGTTCAGAATGCGCGGAATGCGGAAGGCGCGCAGCCGCTTTGCCCCCTTCGGGCGCAATTCAATCCAATCCTCTTCGCCGCCCTCCGGGTCTACACGCAGGATGCGGATGCCATTGTCCTCACAGAATTTTTCGACGCCCAGGATGGTATACGTGGCTTCGCGGTCAAATTCGGTACCGGGCGTTTCGCACAGCACCGGCTCCGCTCCGCAGGCACGTACCTCCTCAGCGACCGCTTTGAGTAAGGCAAAACTGGTGGTTGAACCCGTCTCGGCGTTACGGCCCGCCACGAAATTGGGCTTCAAAATAGCGATTTTAGCGCCGCGCATGACCGATTCCATGCCGCCTATCTGCTCAATCACGCGGTGCGCGGCAGCTTCAATGCCGTCGAATGTGCGCGTGATCGCAATCGTATCAGTATCGGGTCTTGTTGCTAGCATTGTATTGTATCCTTCTCAGGTTAATTTCCTTTGTTCAGCCCACACTTCCGATCCACCGGGCGGAGGGCTGGTGATACCAGGCAGTGTTGCCGGATTTACGCCCGAATCCACTACCGGTTGAGGATTTTTATGGATGACCTGGTAGACCTGTACCACGATTTGCAGGTTGTGGTCATCGCTACGAAAATCGGCCCGCAGGACGGAATGCTTCAACGCGGTTAAGATCAGGTCCATACCGCTACCGGGTTGCGCGCCATAGTTTTGTATATCGCTGAGCATCTCGGAATCGGCTACGATATAGTCGATCCGGTCCCAGTTTTTCTCCAGGGCCTGGACCTGTAGCTCCGGGTCGTAGGCCACGTTCCAGTACACCTCGGCATGAGGGAAAGGAGCGCCATCACCAACCCCGGTTCCTTGAGGCACACGCAGGTCCATGTAGAGGTAGCTGTTTACCACGATAAACGAGTTGTGGGGCACGTGGTCGCGCACCCAGACCATAGCCTCGTCCTGCGCCGACGTAGGATGCTGGTAGAAACGGAAGCCGGTCTCCTGGAGATCGTAAGGCAGGACGACCGCCAGCACAATCAAGAGCAGGACGACGCGCACCGGGTCAAAACGTACCACTTTGCCAACCCAGCCAAGTAGTGTGTTCAGGGCTACACCGGTATTGATGGCGGTCGTCGCTATCAGCGGAATAATATAGAATGACAGTACCTGGCCACCACGAATGAGGAGCAGCCAGAAGCAAATCGACAGCAAGGCCAGCATCAGGTGTTTGCGATTCCACCAGCCATAGATGAGATTAAACGCCGGAATAGCAATGCTGATCGCAATAAAGAATGGATCGTTATCGAGCCAGGTAATCCAGCTTGCGATGAAGCTGCCGCCTTCCTGACTGCGCTCGGCCTGCCCGATCAAGGTATCCAGGATGCTCAAGTGCGGTTGATTATCCCAGGGCAAATGCCAGGCGTAAGGGAATAATTCATTTTTCAATACGGCCAGCAACACAAAGGTCGAGCAGAGCGCGATAATCGCGTAGATGAAGGAGACAAGGCTAAATTTGCGCTGGAATTTCGTTGTGTACAACCAGGCCGCGTAAATCATACCCGGCAACGCTATCAGGAACACCTCTTTCGAGAGGAAGCAGAGGCCGAATGCGATGCCCGCCAGCACAATATACAACAGGCGGCTGCGACTGATTACCAGGAAGTAGATCGAGAGCAGCATCCAGAACGTCGCGATGTTATCCAGGAATATTTGCCGCTGGTAGGTGATGCTCAAAGGCGAGAAGGAGAAGATGACCAGCGCCAGCACTCCGGCTACGCGGCTGCCGGTCATGCGTCTCACTATCAGGTAGACGAGCAGCGCTGAGGCAACGGCGTAGAGCAGCATGAGAACACGGCCACTGTTGAGCGCGTTGCCAAAGGTGAAGAAGCCGCCCGTAAGTTGTATCCAACCCGCGATTTGTATCCAGCCCACCGGCGGGTGACCATAGCCATAGGGATAAGGTGAAAGCGCCCCCTGCGTAATGGCCCAGGCATTCGAAATATAAGTGCCTTCATCCAGTTCGTAGCGCGGGAAATTGAACATATTGTACGCGTGCGCCACAGATGTTGCGGCCAGGGCGACGAAAACGATGATTGCCTCTAACCACGCGGGCAAGGGAGTAGAACTCTTTTGTGGCTTGTTCTCCAGCGTGACGTTGGGCATCATGCGCGTTTCGCTTACCGCAACCTGCTGTTCCTGCTGCGGCATCACTTTTGGCGTGATCGCGGTATAGCCGGTCGGTTTGCGCAAGGGATGTACCTTTTGACCGGTCCTGTTGACAGTTCGCACAATGAAGTTAGGCGCGCGATAGATGATGATGTTGCCATTTGGAATTCCCGGCTGCGGCTGCACGGCAGGGATGGAAGCGGCCTGCGTTTGCAATCCGGCACCACTGGGAGGATTGGGCAATGGAGTATGGGAAGGGCCGGAAACGGCTCCAACCATGGCTGGCTGCCGCGCCTGCCTCGCGCTGCCGCCGGGTCCATTTGGAGACCATGCCTGAGGTGCAGGGCCATTTGTTGCGGGCGCATTGCCTGGAGGAGGCGGTAATTGGGGTCCCGGATGATTGCTTTGCGGATTATAACCGCTGGCAAGGGGCGCAGGCGTTCCTGGTTGGGAGGGCGAAAGCGGCGTCACCGGCGCTGCGTTTATGGCTCCCCCCTGCGCTCCAGGAGCAGGCACCTGACCACCCAGGTTCCAGGGCGGAGTCTGTGGCACACTTCCGGGCCGAACCGATTGCGGCAGCCTCATTGGAGAGCCGGTTGGATTTCCAGGATTTTGGCCTGGAGGGGCCGATAAATCGGCATTGGGCGCGATGAATTGGCCCCTACGGTCTTCATCTTGAGGTTCTGGTATCGAATTGCGAGAAATTGTCATAGTTTTAGATTTCTACCCTCTTACCGCATCCGGTTGCCGCCGGATGCGAAAGAATTGAAACTGGATGGCCCTGGTTGTATGGGAGTTCCTGTACGATGCTGCCCGACATGAGCAGTTTTCTCCCAGTTTGAAGCCCCCCGCATTGCACGATAGACCGCTCGCAAGGCTCCAACACTCAAGACATATTGATATGGGAAAAAGAAAATCATCAAAATGAAAGCCTCGCGCCATCTCCATTTCCGCTGGTGTGCTTTCAGAAACTCATGCAGGCCTGCCAGGTCGATGAAGATCGCCAGCATAAAGCAGTAGAGCGGCAGGAACGTGAAAAAGGTGAGCCAGAGCGGGAATTTGACAAGAAAGATCATGATGATTGCGATTGGCAGCATCACGGCAAAGAATGCCTGCATCTCTGGCAAAATGAGTACATAGAAAGCCAGCAGGCGCTGGGATAATTTCCTCATCTTGAGCCATTCGCCCTTGAGCAAGATCTGAATGAAGCCCTGATTCCAGCGCGTGCGCTGTTTGATAAACTGGCCGATGGAATTTGGCGTCTCTTCCCGCGTGACAAACTCATCCTCATAGATGATTCGGATGCGCGCATGCGCAAGACTGAGGCGAATGCCCAGGTCAGCATCTTCGGTCAGGCAATACTCATCCCAGCCGCCAAGCTGCTCCATGAGTTCGCGCCGCACGAAGACGGTATTGCCGCCGAGCGGCGTCATGCCGATGCGCGCAAAGAAATGCATCGACGATTTGAACCAGAAGAAGTATTCCAGCACGTTCATGAAACAGAACCAGCGCGTGTTGTGATTCATTAACTGCACGCCGCTCTGGATGGCGTCCACATCTTCATCGAGCATGGCCGTATTGATGATATTGAGAATATCGGGGTGTGGCTCATCCTCGGCATCGAAGATGGTCACAACATCTCCACGCGCCACCTGCAAGCCCAGGTTCAGGCTGTGCGGCTTGCTGATCGGCGTATCATTGAAAATGAGCAATTGAACGTTCGGGTCGCCCAACTCGTCGATCTTGGCCTGAGCGACGGCAATCGTGCCCGGATCATCGTCGCGGCAGATTGCAATAATTTGCATCAGTTCTTTTGGATAATTGAGATCATAGACTTTTTGTATGGTTTCACGAAACACGGCTTCTTCATGCCTGGCCGGTAAGAGAATAGAGAAAGAAAGGCACGGATCGCGGTAAACGGTGGGAGCGCGGTTCAGGAATGCATTCTCCGGCGCTTCCCAGATAAAGAGGCGCAGGCGTATATTGAAAACAGCCTGGATCGACATGATCAGGATGATAAGCATATAAAGTATTAGAAAGACGAGACCAAGAACGTTGAAAAACACAACCGCTCCTTATTTGTTTCCTCTGGATCGCTAATGAACTTAACAAATTCACCCGACCATCCTGGGGCCGATGAATCGGCGGTGCCCACGATAAATCGGGGCCTACGGGCATCTCCCTTCATCGACCTCTACGAGCATCCCCTTTCATCGGGTGGAAGATGCACAGTTACCGGCAAAAAATCGAAATACCCTTCATCAACTCCTATGGGCATCTCCCTTCATCGACCCCTACTCTCCGTCACCTTCGCTAGCAAGGCACGTTATATGCCAGGGGGTCGCCCTTATTGCCACAAGTAACGTGCTGCAAAGGACTGATGGTAGACTGGTCGATAGTTGGCACATCAAAGTACCAGGCATCTGCGCCGCCACCGTGATGTAGCGTGACCAGGACCATACTGTTGCCCGCGATGCTGATCTGCAGGCTTTGCCATGGACTGGCGCCGAAAACCGTACTGGCTGGTTCCACGGTCGCAAGTTCATTGTTGGCCGATTTATTAACGAACAGGAGGCTGACCGCCGAGTGGTCGTCATCCTGCGTGGCATAGACACTGATCGGCTCTCGCTGCACCCCCAATGGGATCAGGTTGTTCTGGAGATGCGTGAACATTTGCATGACGCGGTACATCGCCGTCTGTGAGTAGTTAGTGCTGCTGAACAGCGGATACGGTGTATCGACGCCTTCGGCAGAGAAGTACGCGGCATATTCCACCTGCTGGTTCATCATCTCGCCCAGCGTGTCGGCCCACCAGAGCGCGGCCTGCCCGCGCGAGGGACTCGCACCGGCTGATGAGGTAGTGTTGATCTCCGTCACGGCTATAGGCACATCACGCCCCAGGTCTTGCCGGATGAGCTGGCGCAAGGGCGGCAGCAGATAGTTCCATTCCTCAGTGCTGCTTAGAAGCAGTGAGGGGGATGGAGGCTGACTTGCATTGCCGAATGGATAGAAATGGAAGGAGACGCCGTCGAGCAAGGTCACATTATTTTTCTGTTCGTACTGGCCGACCCCTTTCAGGAAATCATCCATCCACAGGTAGCCCTGGGAATCTTTTGGCCCCATGCCGACACCATTGAACTGGCTGATCTCAGGTCCGAAGACCTTGATATTCGGATTGTTCTTATGCATCTGAATCGAATAGGCAATAAATGCATCGACATATTCGGCGACGGTGTAAGGCTTATTCGTATCAGGATTGATGAGCCGATCCGGCTCGTTGCCTACAGACCAGAATTTCACGGGATGTCTGGGCTGCTGCGAGTACCTGGCATCGGGTCCAGCACAGAATGTGCTTTTGGGATTGCTCATATAATCCACCCAGCGGCCTGCCAGGTTGGCGCGCTGCTGCAGGCTCGCCGGTTGACCGCTGGCATCGATGGGACTGGAAAGACGCGCCTGGATCATGCCATCGGCGCCCGTCTGGTAGAGCAACTGGCTGAAGTCATACAACTGCTGGCACGAAAGAATGTGATTCTGGCCTGTCTCATTCTCGCCCCAGCTACCGCCAGGGAAGCGTAAGAGTTCGACATCGGCATTTTTTAGCCCGCTTACAATCGACGGCCCATAGGACATGAAACCGGTAAAATTATTATTCTTCGAGTCCACTGAGAGCGTGCCCTGTTCTGGAAAGACATTGGCGCCAAAGAGATAGGGGCTGATCGGCTCGCTCTGGCGCAGATCAATCAGCGCCTGCTGCTGGCTGCCAAGTTGTAACAGTAGCTGGTCGTTGCTGTCGCTGGCAACCGCGGCTACACGGACACCGGCGAAAATCACCATGACGAGCAGGATCAGGCTGGTGATGATGATGACGCGGCGACGGCCTCTCCCTTTTGGGTTGCGCTGCGGTGGAGCATCCAGCGAAAGGTCTTTCCAACCGCCAGATGTTATGGCTTGCGAACCACCTGGTCGCCCCGAAATCATCGCTCCCCCTCTATTTACGCCGTTGCCTGAATTATTGACCGACATTATTCCCTGCTCCCTGCGTCACGGCATATCCTCATGATGCCTGATACGCTCTCTGTTCAAGTGTGTATCGATATATCTATCTTTTGGAACGCGCGAATATACGTAACTGCACAATATTGTCCTGTCCATAGGACAATTGTCACCTGTTACGCATTCTTTACTATCGGCTGATCATCTTTTTTCGTGATGGTAATTCCTCACAAAGCCGCCTGCACTGACCCACCTATGGGCAAGCAGCGACTCTGCTGCGGGAAAAAAAGATCATAAAACGCCCCCTAATGCCAGGATATAGGGTAACAAAGGAGGGATTTTTCTGGAAGGCACAATGGTATCTGTTTGGGGAGACGATGGTATCAAGCAAACTATTGACTTAAACACCTATATAAGGTACTGTACAAATGTACAAGTCTGTTTGCTTGCAAAAACGAAGAATTCCTAATAGATAGCACAAAAGCAGGAATGACCAGGAGGAGGTCAAATGCAAGAATCGAGACGCAAGCTGCCATCTCCGGCGCGAGCCGCGAATAGCCGGCCATACATTACTTCGGCGGTTGGTATGGAGGATACGGTTGGGCGCATGCGTGCCAGGCGCAGTTCTTTATTTACCCGCACCGTCATCTGGGTCACGGGCGTGATCTGCCTGGCCTTCCTGCTCGGCTCGCTGGCGCAGGCGTGGACCAACAGCCAGCTGGCGCAAAAGGTACAGCAAGCGCAGCAGCAGACGCAGCAACTACAGGCCTACCACGACCACCTGGCGCAGCTACAACAACACTATGCCAATTCCTTTGTCATCGAAAAGGAGGCCCGCGAGCAGTTCGGCTATGTGCGCGCAGGCGAGCATCCCGTTGTTATTATCAGCGCCCCTGATCAGCAACCACAGCGCTCCTCTCATCCCGCGAACCCGCCGGCGTCGCAAAATTTCTGGCAGGCATGGTGGAACATCTTCTTCGGGCAATGAAGGCTGGAACAAGTTTTACTGGGACGTTCCGGTCTTCGATGAACTCCGCAAATCCTTGGGATTGTACCAGCAATGGCTGCATTTCGTGCGAATGGCCTGTACATGACCATTGCCGGATTCCTTTTCCTGCGCGCCATTAGAGGCTTCAACCACTTCTGCCGGCATTTCCTCTTTCGTAATGGGCTGCGCGTAGAGCGGGTGGCCCTCGGAGGTCAGGCAGCGCCCGGTTGCGAGCTCAAATTGCCAGCCATGCATCGTGCAGGTCAGGATGCCATCTTCGATTCTGGCGAAGCGGGTGAGATCGGCCTTCAGGTGGGGACAGCGCTTCTGGATGCGATAGCCGTGGCTCTCCCATAGCTGGTGGACGGCAGTCTTCTCGGCGTAGTAGCCCTCGGCATATTGCAGGCGTTCCGGTGAAAGGCACTTGAAAAAATTGTAGATGTACTCGTTATAGGGTCCTTTGCGCTGAGCCTCGAAGCGGCAGGAAAGGAAAATCTGATTGATCCAGTCCTCTTCGTGATGCACGATGCAGTATTCGATCATTGCCGGATCGATGTGGAAGCGGTAATCCCATTCCTCGCCGTCCCAGGCATAGACGCGGCGCGAGTGAAAGTCAAGCACGATCTGCTGCACATCGCAGTCGATCAACACGCGCCCATTGACGCCGACGCAGGTCAGGTCGGCCTGCTCCAGAAGGGGCTCAAACCAGTCATGCAGTGAAGAGAGGATATCGACCTGCCCGCGCGGCCAGGATGCCTTGAGCGCGTCGATCAAGGGCTGCTTACGAGCTTTGTAGGCTTCCAGGTAGGCGCGCTTATCCGTAAAAATGGCCTGCACCTGCTCTTCGGGTATGGGGTGTGCCACCTCGCAAGACTGCTTCGTAAGTGTGGCTACGCTGCCAGGAATCATCAGGCGGCCATTGTCCAGCCCGTTTGCTTGCAGGTATTCGATGAATACCGCCTGGTCTGGAAAGGTATTCGTGGGGTCGCGGTCGAAATCGTTGAAGTTGAACAAGGGATCATCCAGAAAGCAGGGCGGACCGGCGGACGGAACCACGAAGGTGGCGTTGAGCTCGCGGATATAGCGCAGGGCACGCGCCATCTCATTTTCGCGCTTCTTGCGTCCTAACGCCTGCATCATCTTTTCTGGGAACTGGTAGACCATGGGATACCAGATCGCGCCCGAAAACTGCAAGAAATGGGCGTCATATGGGCCAAAACTGTTCAGCACGTCGATATCCATGGGACGCGAATCGTTCTGGTTGAAGATGCGCGTCTCGCCATCATCCACCATCAGACCGGAATCGCCAATTGGCCCATCGATGGGCGCCACCATTGCCATAATCATGAAGCGCAGCCCATCGACCTCGACGGCCTGGGCATTCTTTGTATAGATAAATTTGGTAAAGCCGAGATCACGCAAGCGGCGCTCAAGCAAATTCAACGGATAGTCGGGTAGCAGGACGGTCGCCTCTTTCCAGACATGCTCGCTCAGGAACTGTGGATCGAAGTGGTCATGATGCAGGTGCGAGACATACAGGTACGTCGGGCGACTGATTTTCTCCAGGTCCACATCCTCGTTGCTGGGGAAAGGGAACCAGGAGGCGAAATAGGCTGGATTGAACCAGGGGTCGCAGAGAATACTTCCATGGCGGGTTTCAATAAACAGGCCAGCCTGGCCGAGGAACGTAATCTCCACTAAGCATCTCCTTTATTTAAATGAGAACGAGAGAGCGAGCAACATAGGGTGAGAGGGCGCCCTCCAGTTAATTTACTCATACTCATATTTTATCACGCTAATCCCCCTGGTGCATTTGCCCTTGACATAATCGGGTTTGATCACTATACCCTCTCAACAGAGAGGCGGCAGGAACCGGACCTTTTCCCGACTTCCCGCCGGGGCTTGAAACCAGGGACGACAAAGCAAGGCTCATCACCATCTTGTAATTAGAACGAAGCAGCCTCTTTCTTTGTTACTCACATTCTCATCACATGCCAATGGGCACATTCTGGTCATATGCCAGGGCACCCCTTGTGGTCGCACTGGAAGTCTTCAGAGGGTTTTTTGATCAGCTTCTCTGTCTCTGCCACAACCAGACGCCTGCCGCCGCGGCCCCTGCCACGGCGAAACGGCGCATATTGGTGCGCCCCTGGCCCTGCCAACCGCCGCTTTCCTCTGAGCCTTCCTGCATTGGCTCGAAAAGATTGCCTGGCGTAGGCGATGCGGAGACACCTTGCTGGAAATCTGTCTTATCGACCTGGCGGGCGAGTTCCTGTACGGCTATTTCATCCGCGACATTGGTGGGAATGGCCAGCGCTTCCTGACCGCTGATCTGCTTGCATTTAGCCGCTACCTCTCGCAGTAGCGCTTCCCGGCGCGCCGCGACTACTACATTAGCACCTCGACGAGCAAATTCTAAGGCAGTAGCACGCCCAATTCCACTTGATGCACCCGTAATGACAACAACGGTATGCTCTATTCTCCTTGCCATACACGGCCTCCGGTTTCCAGATACGCAATCGTTCCAATTTTGACAGTAGAGATGAGAAGTTGAGAAAGCTAACGGCCTTTCGCAAGCTTAATGTGATTACGCAAAGCGGCGGGAGAAAGTGACAGGTATGAATTTCATGTAATGGGCGAGGGCAATTAATGCGACGAGGGCACAGGCCGATCAATCGGCGGTGTGTACGATATGCCTGTCCCCAGACAGGACTGCCCGGCCCCTACGGCTTCGCCGGACAATGCATCCCCCACGGCGAAGCCGTAGGCCCCGATTTATCGCGGGCAGCGCCGATTTATCGGCCCAACGGGAATAATTTGTTAAAACCCATTATTGGCTCGCTAGCTTCTTCGTTCTATGAATTCAAAAACTCCATCGCGGCTCGCGCCAGCACCTCTACACCAACGGACATGGCATCCTCGTCGATATTGAAGCGGGGATGGTGATGTGGGTATTTCGCGCCTTTCTCCTCATTGTGAACGCCAACGATGAAGTAGCAGCCGGGAACGGCGTTGAGGAAGTAGGCCATGTCATCGCTAAACGGCAACATGACCTCTTCACTTTCACCCACATTCTTCTCGCCTACTGCCGCGAGAGCCGCCTTGCGCACCACCGCGGTCATAGCAGGGTCGTTGATACAGGGCGGACAGCCGTCGAAAACCTCAACAGCGCAGGTGCCACCCATGGCGAGCGCGATACCGGAGGCCACTTCTCCGATGCGGCGTATCAATTTTTCGCGATGTTCGGGCGTATAAGCGCGCATGGTACCCTGCATTTCCGCAGTTTCTGGAATAATGTTGAAGGCGGTGCCGGCGGAAATTTTGCCGATAGTAATAACCGCCGGGCTGAACGGGGATGTTTCGCGGCTGATCAGCGTTTGCAGGGCCGTGATGATCTGGGCAGAGATGACGATTGGATCGACGGTCGTATCCGGCATGGCGGCGTGCCCGCCCTTGCCCTGCACGCTCAAAACGAACTTATCCGCGCTGGCAAAAACGGGGCCAGAGCGCACACCCACACGCCCCAGGGGATAGTTGCTGATGAGATGCAGGCCGATCACGCCATCCACGCCCTGCATGGCGCCCTCCTTCACCATCGGCTCCGCCCCACCGATGACCTCTTCGGCAGGTTGAAACACGAATTTGACATTGCCGGGAAGGTCCGCGCGGCGCTTCGTTAAAATATCGGCCACCGCCAGCAGCATCGAGGTATGCCCATCGTGCCCGCAGGCATGCATCTTGCCGTCAATGGTGGAGCGATACTCGATCTCGTTCAATTCATATATGGGGAGCGCGTCCATATCGGCGCGAATGGCGATGGTTTTTGCTCCTGGCCCGCTCGCACTCCCGCGCAGCAGCCCGACGACGCCTGTTTTAGCAACACCCGTTTGCACCTCCAATCCCAGGACGCGCAAGCGCTGCGCCACAATGCCGGAGGTGCGCACCTCCTCAAAGGCGAGTTCTGGATGTTCGTGCAGGTCGCGACGCATCGCCACCATATCGGGAACGAGCTCATCGATTTCGGATTTCAACTGATCGGTCTGGGACATGAAGCCTCCTGGTTACTAGCAACGCAGCAATTCTGGCAAAAAATATAATACCTCGTGGAGGGCGACCAAAAAGGTATGCCCTCCACCGGGAGCCGGACGTACTCACTTCGACAGAAAGTGCCAGGGAGAGATGATTTCTCCTGGCTTTATTGTAACATGTTCAGGGCTTCACACAATCCATCCGCCGGTCAGCCACTGTAAAACTATAAAACCTAGCAGTGGCAGGCAGATGGTCAGGTAATAGAGATTGAAGTTGCGCCTCTTTCCAATCGCGGCCGCAACGATGAAGGCAGGGAAGATTTCCAGCATGAAGCGTGACAATGAAGACAGCGCGGCAGATCCCCCTTCAGGCGCGAGAATGACGAAGAGATAGAGGGCACAGGCGTAGAAAACATAACTCCATTGCTCCCTCGCAAATTTCCATGGACCCCAGAAAGATAACACCAGCATGAGCAAAATAAAGAGAATCGCGCTAAGGTCCATTAATGTATGAATGGCAGTAAAGCTCAGGATAGGGTAGATGCGGATATTGCGATATGCCACCTGGAAAACCATCCAGGGAAAGGTGAGCTGGCGATCCCAGACCTTTTGCGCATGCATAAAGGCAAGAGCATCATGAAACTTCAGGTATCCATACAGGCAGAAGATAAGGATTCCGCCGATAATTCCTACACCGCTCAAGACGCTAAAGTCAATCCTGCGCCACTGAAAATCGCGCTGCCGCATATATTCGTAAGCAAAAGGGATAAATAAGCAGATGGCAATCGAGCGGGTCAAACTGGCGAAAAGTGCCGCCAGTCCTGCCAGCCACCAGCGCCCTTTACGCATGTAGTAGAAGCTCAGTATTGAAAAGAATATGAATAAAGACTCGTTGTAGGCGGCTGCAAAAAAAAGGGCGGTGGGAAAGATGGCCAGGTAAAGGACACTGCGCCAGGCCCGGTCAGCGCCAAAGTCCTCTACGACCAGGCGATAAAATATCATGAACATGCCGAGTGTTGCCAGATTTGAAATAATCAGTCCGGCGATGAAAGGATCGTGTACTACCAGCGCCAGGATATGCTCCAATAATGGGAAGAGCGGGAAAAAGACCATACGATACGAGGCATCATACCCATAGATGGCGATATGCGTAAATTGCGAGGTATCCCAACGATTCCAGGAAACCAGCAGCGTCTTCAACGGGAGCGAGTTGCTTGAGAAATTGGCCAGACTGAAGAGGGCAGCCAGGTAGGTCAACGCTAAGAATACGATATGGGTGGCAATATAAATCGGGGCAATCTGCTTTAATGCTTCCCACCAGCTTATAGAACCTTCAGGCCGGATGACCTCTACCTGCTCCCCAGGTTGATCGATTCGCGGAGAGGAAAGTGAACTTTCCTCCTTATCTGAAAGAGATGATTGCATAGTTACACCTCAAAAGATAGTAAAATGGAAGAATGAACCGGCGTATCCGTCTGGAATGCTAACAGAGAGCCTGAAATTTGTCAAATGATAATGACACTGGTGATTCCCCATAAGTAGGTTGGGTAATGGAAGCCCGAGCGGCTGCACGACTGCTGGCCAGAGATGCTTCGTGGCACTCAGCATGACATGCCGGGCCATGTCATGCTGAGTGCCACGAAGCATCTCTGGCACACTTCTGGGAATCCGCAAAGTAGAGTGTCCCTACCTGTGGTTTCCCCGCTGTTGTATAATACTACCAATCCCAAACCCAACCCATGCTAGAGATAAATCAGATGTCGGAACAATTTGATACACTTGCAATGGATGCTGAAAACCACAACGGCAGCGCCTCACGAAATACCCTACGCTACATCATCCTGGGATTGCTGGGCGCGCATCCTATGAGCGGCTACGATATCAAGCAGGCCTTTGATCGCGCCCTGGCCAGCTATTGGAATGCCGGCAACAGTCAAATCTATACGACGTTAAAAGGCTTGAGCGATGCGGGACTCGTCGAATCAGAAATCATCGTGCAAACGACGCGCCCCAACCGCAAGGTCTATCGTCTCACCCCGGCCGGGCAGGAAGAGCTGGAGCGCTGGCTCCAGGAAGAGGTCCCGGAGCGCTTCACCAAAGATGAATTCCTCACCAAACTCTTCTTCTGTGGCGAAATCTCTGACGAAATCGCGCTCAATCACTTGCTGGAACACCGCGCCAGCTTGCTCAAACAGCTCGAACACATGGAATGGGCACGCCAGCAATATGCCGCGCGCCCAACACGCCGCCCGCGCCTGCTCGAATACCAGATGCTCGTGCGCGAGTATAAAGAGGCAACCTTGCGCGCCGGCCTGGAAGTGACCGAACGCGCGATTGAGAAGCTGAAAGCGCGTTCAGGCTAGTCTGGTTGCCAGTTGTATTTCCTATATATTCCCAGCGTCTGCTGGTCTCCCGGAACATAGCTAACCATCGAATAGCTATTGATGCCCGTGAAAACGGTCGTCGCGGTGCGCAGTGTTACGCGGCCAAGCTCGGTGTGCTGTATCTGGAACACGAACGATGGGTCGGGGCGTCCTTCGGGATACGTTGCTGCGGCGATGCGACGAAACTCCGGCAAGGCGCGTAGTCGTTTCCATAGCGCTTTATATTCGGGCAGGTGGGTGATGGTGCGCGTATTATATTGAAAGTCGCTCACCAGGCGGCGGGCCAGGTGTTCCCAGCCTTGAAACAGGCGGCGGCGATGCGTGTCAAAGACGAGTTCCAGCAGGTGCAATTTCTCACCGCGCATCACCTCTTCTACCTCTTGCTGCACCTCGAACAGCATAATCGCCGCATCGTTCCAGGAATGCAGGAACCACAGCCGGTCAAGCGAGTGCGCGGGGTACGAGGTATTGCGCACCAGTAACTGCGCCAGTTCGCCGAAATCCAGCAAGGCGCTCTCCGGCTGCGAATCCTCAACAAACTGACCGGTCAAGCGAGTGTAGGCATCATAGAGATAGCGCCGCTCCTCGCCTTTCAACTCCAGGGCGCGCGCGATATTGAGCGCGACATGCGGCGATGGATGGGTACGCATGCCCGCTTCCAGGTGATAGATGTAGGTGCGCGAGAGGCGCGTGGCCTGCGCCAGTTGCCCTTGCGACATGCCGCGCTGCTGCCGGTACCACGCCAGCAATTGCGCAAACTCGGATTGGTTAGTGACGGTCATTTTTTATC
Organism: Ktedonobacteraceae bacterium; assembly: GCA_035653615.1. NCBI lineage: Bacteria > Bacillati > Chloroflexota > Ktedonobacteria > Ktedonobacterales > Ktedonobacteraceae > Ktedonobacteraceae bacterium. The sequence continues at coordinate 26,637 of DASRBN010000009.1, forward strand.
CCTGGGAGCAAACTTTGTTAGCTACGCATCTATTATGCACCAGAATTTGTTAGCTGGCAACATGTTATTCTCAGAGATGGACGGATATAATTAAGAAAAAGGGCGGTTCTTGTCGTTTTTCTACTTTTTTACTTGCGTAAATGGGTTATGTATAGCTCAGAGAGGAGCTATTGAAGCGATGTCCGATCAATCTTCTGTAGCACATGGTTCCCAGGCGGAGCAAAATGCCGCCGGCAATCCCGCACGTCCCTGGTTACGTCATTATGAGCAAGGCGTTCCTGCCGAACTCGATATTCCTGATCGCCCATTGACCTGGCTGCTAGATCAGACGGTCAGCCATTATCCAGGCCATACTGCTTTTATCTACTATGGTACAAAGATCAGCTACGCCCAGTTTTCCTCGCTGGCGAATCGTTTTGCCACCGGCTTGCAGCGCCTGGGCGTAAAGAAAGGCGACCGTGTGGCGATTGCGCTTCCCAATATCCCGCAGTATGCCATTGCATTCTATGGAGCCTTGCGCGCCGGCGCGGTCGTTGTGCCCACTAATCCGTTGTATACTGAGCGCGAGATGCAGCATCAACTGGCGGATTCGGGGGCGCGAGCCATCGTAATGCTCGATATGTTCTATCCAGTCGTGCGAGCCATTCGCGCGAATACTCCCCTTGAGCATATCATCATCACCAGCCCGGCCGATTTTCTACCACCTGTCTTGCGCAGGCTCTATCCCCTCACGCAGCGCAAAGCGAAACATCCAGAACCCCGCCTGACCGAGAAAGAACTGCAAAGCGATAAGATGTTGCTCGCGATGAGCAGCATGCTCGCGCCACGTGCCAAAAGTGGTATCGAAGTCTTCAACCTGCCCGTGCCATCTTCCGGCGATGATCTTGCCGTTCTGCAATATACCGGTGGCACGACGGGACTCTCCAAGGGCGCCATGCTGACGCACCGCAACCTGCTGGCAAATGCGCTGCAGACGCGCAGCTGGGAACCCAATGCGCAAGATGCCCATGAAATCACGCTGTGTGTTGCTCCATTCTTCCATTCATATGGCCTGACCGTTGGCATGAACCTTTCGATTCGTGCCGCAGCCACCATGGTGCTGCTGCCAACATTCAAGGCAAAAGAGGTCGTCAAAACCATTCGCCGCTATCGTGCCACACAACTGCCCGGTATCCCGACTATGTATATCGCGATTATGCGCGAAGTCGGCAAAAATGCCGAGCAACTGCGTTCGATCAAATACTGTATCAGCGGCGCGTCCGCCCTGCCTGCTAAGGTGCGTAAAGATTTCGAGGCGATGACCGGCGGCAAGCTGGTTGAGGGCTATGGATTGAGCGAGGCCGCTCCGGTCACGCACTGCAATCCGCTCAATGGCGACATTCGTGAGGGCAGCGTGGGCCTTCCTTTGCCGGGCGTAGATGCCGCCATTATGAATCCTGAGACGGGCGAACTCCTGCCGGTGGGCGCAGAGGGCGAGATCGTGGTGAAAGGCCCGAACATCATGAAAGGCTACTGGAACCGCGAAGAGGAAACGACCGCCATTTTCAAGAATGGCTGGATGCGCACCGGTGACATCGGCAAGATGGACGAAGAGGGCTACTTCTACATTCTGGATCGCGCCAAAGACCTGATTATCGCCAGTGGCTTCAATGTCTACCCACGCGAGGTCGAGGAAGTGCTGTTCATGCATCCCGCAGTGCAGGAAGCGGCAGTTATTGGCGTTCCCGATTCCTATCGTGGCGAAACGGTAGCGGCTTTCGTCGTACTGAAGCCCGGATTCGAGCCATCCGATGCCACGAAACAGGATATCCTGGCATTCTGCAAGAAAGAACTGGCGGCATACAAAGTACCGAAAATCCTGGAATTTCGCGATAGCTTGCCAAAAACCCTGGTCGGCAAAGTATTGCGAAGAGAATTACGCGGAACCATCAACCCGTAGGGGCCGATTGATCGGCCCTGCCGGGTACAAGATTTATTCGCATTACAACCCATAATCTGGCCCCTACAAATCAATCAAACAGGAGAAGATCACCACATGTCAACAACCATGAAACCAACCGAGGCGGGGACCGCCTTTCTGACCTCGCCGGTAAGCGAGAGCGCGGACAGAATCTTTACGCTGGAGCAGCGCGACGAGGAGCAGCGCTGGATAGAAGAATCCGCCGCGACCTTCGTAGCGCGCGAAGTGATGCCAAGGATCGAGGCCATTGACCACCAGGAACCGGGCCTGATGCCCAGTCTGCTGAAGAAGGCGGGTGAGCAGGGCCTGCTGAGCATCGATGTGCCCGAAGCCTATGGTGGTGTAGAACTCGGACTGCTGGCCAGCGCGCTGGTCGGCTCGCAACTGCGCGAAGGTTCGTTCAGCACAGCCATCGGCGCGCATACGACCATCGGCACACTGCCCATCGTCTTCTATGGCACAGAGGAACAGAAGCAGCGGTATTTGCCGAAACTGGCTACGGGAGAATGGATTGCCGCCTATGCGCTAACCGAGCCGGGTGTCGGTTCCGACGCCATGCACCTCTCCACGCGGGCGGAGCTTTCCGAGGACGGTAAATATTACATCCTCAACGGCACCAAACAGTGGATCTCCAACGCCGGTTTCGCCGACGTGATGATTGCGTTCGCGCGCATCGGCAATGAGCGCCCCTCGGCTTTCATCGTCGAGACGAGCTGGCCGGGCGTCTCTACCGGGGCCGAAGAGCGTAAGATGGGCATCAAAGGCTCATCCACGCGCCAGGTCTACTTTGAGAACGCGAAGGTACCGGTAGAAAACCTGCTAGGCGAGATTCACAAGGGCTACAAGATCGCCTTCAACATCCTCAACATCGGGCGTTTGAAACTGGGAGCCGGGGCCATCGGCGGTGCGCGCGCCGCATTAGGTCTGGCCGCGGCTTATACGACCGAGCGCAAGGCCTTCGGCAAGTTCATCTCGGAATTTGGCATGATTAAGGAGAAGCTGGCGCGCGTGGCGGCACAGACCTACGCGGGCGAGAGCGAAGTCTTCCGCACGGCAGCCAACATCGAAAACGCACGCCGCAGCGCCGGTGACAGCACCGAGGCAGCCTTCAAAGCTATCGAAGAATATGCAATCGAGGCCTCGATTGCCAAGGTACATGGCAGCGAAGTGCTGGCTTTCGCCGTCGACGAGGGCGTGCAGATCTTCGGTGGCTACGGCTTCATGCAGGAATATCCCATCGAGAAGGCCTACCGTGACGCCCGTATCCAGCGCATCTACGAAGGCACCAACGAGATCAACCGCCTGGTGGCCGCCGGAACATTGTTCCGCCGCGTGCTGGCCGGCAAAATTCCCCTGATGGCGCTCTATCCAGCTATTGAGGCGCGCATTACATCGGGCCAGCCGCTCAATAGCGCAGGCGAGGATATTCCTGCCGAACTGCGCGATGCCGTCAACGCTCTCGAACGCGCCAAGGACGCCACCATTTACCTGGGCATGAAGGTTGCCATGAAGTACATGCAGGCGCTCGAGCAGGAAGAAGAGTTCATCGAATACCTGGCGAATCTGTTGATCGACCTGTATGCCACCGATAGCGCCCTGGCTCGCGCTACGCAGGCCGTGCGCCGCGGCGATGCCAACAGCGACACCCATGTGAAGCTGGCACAACTCGCCACCTGGCTGGCTTTCACGCGCATCCGCACCAACCTCGACCAGGTCATCATGACGAACCTGGATGAAGAGCAGGCGCAGCAAGAACTGACGCGCGTGCGAGCCTACGTTGGCGACTACGTGCTCAATGGTGTGAAATTGCAGCGCGAAATCGCGGACCTGGTAGTACAGAAGCAGGGGTATCCCTTATAGGCGACGGGGCGTGAGGGGCCGATTGATCGGACTGCGCCTGTTGCCGGACTCGTTTGTGAAAACTCATGACCGGCTTTCTGGGCATCGTGTGAATCCATCATCAACCCTTGTCTGTATAAAAACGGAGTGAAAACACATGCAAGTCGGAGACACTACCGCGTGGGAACGCACCTTCACCGAAGACGATGTCCTCCAGTTTGGCCGCTTGACCGGCGACCAGGGCATCCATCACGTGGAACGCGATGAGCAGGGAAGGCTGCTGGTGCAGGGACTGTTAACGGCCTCGCTGCCCACAAAATTAGGCGGCGATATGAACTACATTGCGCGCGAGATGAGCTTCGAGTTCCTGCGCCCCGTATTCACAGGTGATACAATTCGCTGTGAAGTGGTCATATCGCATCTCGAAAAGGTAGAGAGCCGCGTCAATATGGTAGCTGACGGCATATGTCGCAATCAGCACGGCAAAGAGGTGCTGAGGTTTCACACGCGGGGTATTATTCGCGGCAGCTGAATGGTTTTAATGTAAAGGACAGGGTGATCGTCATGGTCGTCAGCGTTTGTCCGGCAGATATCGTCGCCGCCCCGGTTGAGGTTGCCTGGGAATTGCTCAACCAGCCTGCTCACTATGGCGAATGGGTTGATGCCCGTGTTGAACGTGTGGAACCCGAAGGGCCGGCTACCCCCGGCCAGCGCATTTATATGACCAGTCCCGCTTTTGGCAAACGCTGGAATGTGAATGCTGAGGTCAAAGCGATTAACCCGGCCAGGCACCAGGTACAGATCGATGTAATGCTTCCCCTGGGACTTATCGATCATGCCACCATCACCTGCACAGCCATCGATGCCACATCGTGCCGCGTGCAATTTGGCTGAGACTTCACCCTCCCGCCAGGATGGTTGGGCTGGTTGATCGAAAAATTCGGAGCGCGTCCGCTCCACAAAGGCGTCGCAGACTCATTAGCACGCCTGAAACGCGCCGCAGAAGCAGCATACAAGCAGAAGCAAATTGTAAACCGGACATCATAGTAAGGGCGTACCCTTGCGGTCGCCCTCCAGCTCGATTATTGGGCCAGGTCAACCCCGACAATTCAAAGGAGAAACAAACCTATGGCAGAAGCAGTTATTGTCAGCGCGGTACGCACACCAATCGGACGCGCAAACAAGGGCGCACTCAAGGATGTGCGCGCGGATGATCTTGCAGCCATCGCCGTCAGGGGCGCGCTTGAGCGCGTTCCAAAGCTTGATCGTTCATTGATAGAAGACGTGATTATTGGCTGCGCCTTTCCAGAGGGCGAGCAGGGCATGAACGTGGCACGCCTGGTAGGGGCGCTGGCCGGCCTGCCGGAGACGGCCGCGGGTGTCACAGTCAACCGTTTCTGTGCCTCCAGCCTGCAGGCGTTCAACATGGCCGCGCAGAATATTATGCTCGGCTATGGCGATGCCTACGTCGCGGGCGGCATTGAAAGCATGTCGCGCGTGCCTATGGGCGGATTCAATCCCAGCTTCAATCCGCGCCTGGTCAAGCCGCGCGACGGTGAAGAGGAAAAGATGCCCTATCCTCCCTGCGAACTGGAATATGGCTATTCCAGCTACATTCCGATGGGCATAACAGCTGAAAATCTGGCGCGCGAGTACCACATCAGCCGCGAGGCTCAGGATGCATTCGCGCTGCGCAGCCATCGTCGAGCCATTGCGGCCACCGATAACGGTATCTTCAAACGCGAGATCGTCCCTGTACGCTTGCCCGATGGCAGGCTGATGGAGATCGACGAGGGGCCGCGCCGCGACACTTCGCTTGAGAAGCTGGCCAGCCTCGAACCCGCCTTCATCAAGGGTGGCACAGTTACCGCCGGCAATTCCAGCCCGCTCAACGATGGCGCCTCCGCGGTTATATTGATGTCGGCTGAGAAGGCGCGAGAGCTGGGCATCCAGCCGCTGGCGCGCGTGATTACAATGGCCGTTGCCGGTGTGCGACCGGATATCATGGGCATCGGCCCCGTTCCGGCGATGAAGAAGGCGTTGCAGCGCGCTGGCATGCAATTGAGCGATATCGATATCATCGAACTCAACGAGGCGTTCGCAGCGCAGTCGCTGGCCGTGGTGCAGGCGATGGGCATCGACGAGGAGAAGTTGAACCCCCATGGCGGCGCGATTGCGCTTGGTCACCCCCTGGGATGCTCCGGCGCGCGCCTGATCGCCACGCTGGTCAATGATTTGCAGACCGAGGATAAGACGACCGGGCTGGCCACGCTCTGCGTTGGCGGTGGTCAGGGCGTAGCGACCATCATTGAAAGGATAGCGTAGCCATGCCATACCAGATTCGCAGGGCGGCAGTGCTGGGCGCGGGCGTGATGGGGGCAGCGATTGCCGCTCATCTCGCCAACGTTGGCATCCCCAGCCTGCTGCTCGATATCGTGCCACGTGACGCCGGCAAAGATCGCGACAAAATAGCCCGCCTGGGTCTGGAGAGAGCCATCAACGCGCGGCCTGCCGCATTTTACAGCAAGAAAGCCGCCAGGCTCGTTACGGTTGGCAATATCGAAGACGATCTCGAGGAACTCGCCGACGTGGATTGGATCATCGAAGCCGTTGTAGAGCGCCTGGATATCAAACACAACCTCTACGTCCAGATCGAACAGGTGCTGGCTCCCGGCACCATTATCTCTTCCAATACATCCGGCCTGCCCGCTCACCTGCTGACCGAAGGGCGCAGCGAGGACTTCCGGCGCAATTTCCTGATTACGCACTTTTTCAATCCCGTGCGCTACATGCGCCTGCTGGAGCTGGTTCCCGATGTCGATACGTCCCCGGAATTGATGAAATTCATGCAGCGTTTCGGCACCGAAGTACTCGGCAAAGGCGTCGTGATCTGCAAAGATACGCCCAATTTCATCGCCAACCGCATCGGTATTTACGGCTTCATGTCCGTGCTGAAGCGCGCTTTGAACGAGGGCTATTCCGTGGGCGAGATCGATACTATTCTGGGGCCGGCGATGGGACGCCCGAAATCCGCCGTCTTCCGCACCGCCGACCTGTCGGGATTGGATACGACCGTTCACGTCGCCGACAACCTCTATCAGAACGCGCCCAATGATGATCAGCGCGATATCTTCTTGATGCCGGAAGTAGTGCGCGAAATGGTGCGGCGTGGGTGGCTCGGCGAGAAGAGCGGCCAGGGCTTCTACAAGCGTGTCAAGAATCCGGGCGGCGAATCGACGATCCTGGAATTGAACCTGAACACGTTGGAGTATGAGCCACAGCAGAAGGTGCGTTATCCATCCATCGGTGACGCCCGCAACATCGAAGACCCGGCAAAGCGCATGCTGGCCGTACTGAATGGCGATGACCGCGCCGCGCAACTGGCCCGTGAGACGACTGCCGACGCGCTGGTCTATGCTGCCAATCGCGCCCAGGAGATTGCCAATAGTATCGTCGCCATTGACGAGGCCATGCGTTGGGGCTTCAATTTCGACCTGGGCAGCTTCGAGGTCTGGGATGCGCTCCTGCATCACCCGGAGACGCTGGAGAAGGTCATGCAGGCTGGCGGTTATACAGAACTGCCCGCGCTCGTGCGCCGCGTCCAGACCGAGGGCCAGGGCACATTCTATATAGGCGCGCCTGGAAATCGCCAGTACTTCGATTTCTCCGGTACGTACAAGCCCGTTCCCACGCCGCAGGGTGCTATCTCGCTTGCCGCTGCCAGAGCCACGAATAAGGTGCTGCGCGATAATGGGTCAGCGTCGCTGATCGATCTGGGCGATAGCATCGCCTGCATCGAGTTCCACACGAAAATGAACACCATCGACGAGGGCATCATCGATATGCTGCGCTACGCGGTCGAGGAGGGTCAGAAGCAGTTCCGCGCCCTGGTGATCAACAACGATGCCCCCGACTTCTCGGCAGGCGCCAATGTCTTGCTGGTACTGATGGGAGCGCGGCAAGGCGAGTGGAAGATGCTGGAGGGCGCGATTAATGGTCTCCAACAGGCCCACCAGATGCTCAAATATAGTCCCATTCCGGTCGTGGCCGCGCCAACGGGACGCGCCCTGGGCGGCGGAGCCGAGATTGTGATGCATGCCAACCATGTCCGTGCCTGCGCCGAGACCTATATCGGCCTGGTTGAGGTCGGCGTGGGGCTGGTGCCGGCAGGCGGCGGCTGCAAGGAAATGCTGCTGCGCCATGGGGCAAGCCTGGCCGACCAGCTTGCCAAAAAGACTGGCGGGCCGTTCACGCCCTCGCGCCGCGCCTTCGAGATCATCTCCCTGGCCACCGTCTCTACCAGCGCGGCGGAGGCGCAGGAGCTGCGTTTCTTGCGCAAGAGTGATGCCATCACGGTCAACCGCGACCTGCTGCTGCGCGATGCCAAAGCGGACGCGCTGCGATTGGCGGAAGCGCGCGAAGAGGGCAAGTGGCAGCCACCGGAAGCTCCCATGCTGCTTTTGCCAGGACCGGGAGCGCGCCTGGTCTTAGAGCAGCAGATCGAAAATCTGCTTATCACAGGCAAGATCAGCGAACACGACGCGGTTATCGGCAATCACCTGGCGCGCGTCCTGACGGGAGGCGATTGCTCGCCGGTTACGCCTGTCACGGAACAATATATGCTTGACCTGGAGCGTGAGGCGTTCCTGAGCCTGGCCGGAATGGAAAAGACCCAGGAACGCATGCAGGCCATTTTGATGACCGGCAAGCCGCTCAGAAATTAATGGTAACGAAAATGATCGCAGGCGATTGAGGTCTATGCGCTTGCGATCATTTTCGTTACCATCTCAATCACCATTTTTTCTCCTCAAGTGCCTGAAAAATACCCTGAAGGATCAATCTGGATGTGAAAACTGAAAGATTCCCAAAAAAAGCCAGCAAAACACTAGACAAACAGATATATTTTCATGCATACTATATGTGTGTATAGCTTAGGGGGTTTGTCGTAACAAGTTATATACATTGTAATACATTTCGCAACGTTCTTGATTACTGAGGACAGCTCGCAACCACCAGAAACGAATAGGGAGGGAAGCTATGAACAGAGCCAACGAGCATGGAAGCGAAGTGGCACGCCTGCTCAATCAGATTAGCGCGGAGTATGAAGCAGCCCAACGGGGTCTTTCAGGCCTCGCCTACGGAATGTCGCAGCACGAGTTTATCACAGCGCGCATGGAGAACATGGGGCAACTTCATAATCAGCTGCGATCTATCGTAGGTGATGATGCCATCGCACTCGTCGCTGAGGCGCTGAACACTCTTCCATAATATTTTCTGCGATCCCTTCAGATTCGCTACAAAAACGCCGTTCTCGAATCTTTCGATCTGAGAGCGGCGTTTTTGCGTACTGTCAGGAGGTGGAGTGTTTGTTTGTTATATGGCCATGGCCTCGAGCGGCTGCGCCTGCATGTCAAAGTAGCGCAGGGAAGCGCTCCTGGATTGTTGCCAGACGCCTGTTACCACAAATTCAGTCTCTTCGCTGGTGAATGTATTTGAATCGAGGATACAGCGTTTCTCGTCAAAGAAACATTCTAGCCACCTGTTACGATCTTCTTCAGCGAGCAGCGGGCCCCCCTCTGATACGAACCACTCGGCGATGCCCTGGAGGTAGAAGCGGAAATCTGGTGAAAGTGGGAAGCGGCGCACAATGCGATAGCGTCTCTCCTGCACATTTTCATAGCCGGCGGCCCGCAGGTAGCCTGCGAGCTTTGAACCAACCCAGCTATCCTCGAAGGTATAGCCCTGTGCTACGCGCAACTGCTCCCACCGCTCGCGCGCTCGCAAGACGCGAGCCTGCAAGCCTGCATCGATATTAGAGAAGCGCATCGTGCCGAAATCGATATCCTTGACGGCAAGCCGGCCACCGGGAGCAAGGCAGCGCCCCATGGCAGCAAACGTTGAAACGGGATCGGGCAGGTACTGGCTGACATTGGCGCTGAATATCAACTGCAAACTTCCAGGCTCAAGCGGCAATTGCTCCAACGTACCTCGCTTGAGGCGTAATTGCGAGGCGTACCATTTATCCTGGCTGCGGCGATGAGCAGTGACCAGAGCCTCGATGGAAATATCGACGCCGGTAATGAGACCCTCGGGGCCGACAGCCTGTGCCAGCATCGGTGTCCAGAGGCCAGGCCCACAACCGGCATCTACCACATGGCTACCCCGTTCGATATGCAGGTCGCGAACCATACGCGTACGTTCGGGCGCTTTGCTACGATGATGAATCTCGAGCCACTCAATAGAGTTGAGAGGCAAACCACACTCATTCTCGTAGATGAGTTTGTTTACTGCCATTCTACTCCCTCGTCCTTCGTGCTTAGGTAGCAACAAAGGTATTTTTTAGTATGTTGGTAGTATAACATATGCATACATCAAGTACAACATGTGCGCACAAATGTGGTACTTTCTTCATGACAATGTATAGTAATATGTGAGAAATTGTAATAGCGAGCGCAGGGATAACAGCATCCCGATCGCATTTGCAATTGGCTTGCATCCGCTTGCCTGAATCGATATACTCTATGCAAACAAAATGTGAGATACTGTCCCAGGGGCGAGAATGCCTCTGTATAAGGGAGCTTTAAGCCAATGCAATCTTTTAATCAGCAGCCCGAAGAAGAATATAAGCAGGAAACAGGAGAGGAATTGAAAAGCAATGATGAGATGGAATCCCCTCCCCTTTACGAATTTCAAGCGGATGCCGCCTCATATGAACCATTAGAAGTCCCTTACTCTTCCCTGGAGACACAGGCTCCGACAGGTGAGCCGGAGAAACAACAGCATTCCGAGGAGGATATTCGGAACGGCCTGGTCTATCCGCCGCCGCCTTCTTACTATCAAAACATGCAAATTCCCCTGGACAGGCCTCCTTTGCCTCAAGCGCCTTTCGTCAATGGTCCCGCGCCGTTCGTGCCTGGCAGCTATGGCCCTCAACAATTTGGACCGCCCATCGCTATGCCGGTGCAGGGTACGCAGGTAACGCAAGCGCCACCATTCCCTGGCATGCTACCTCCAGCGCAGCCTCCCGTAAAGCAGTCGCGCAAGTGGCTCTGGATTCTGCTCTCGATATTCGCCGTTGTTTTTCTCGTTTCGTGCGGACTCTGTAGCTGGGCTTTTTATAACCTCTTCAACACTACCTTCCAGCAGGTATCGGGGGCTATGAATGTCGCGCAAGACTATTACAAAGATCTACAAAATCAGGATTACGTCGACGCCTATAATTACTTGCAGGTTAACAACCTGACGCTGGCCGATTTTACACAACAGGCGCAGGCCAGTGATACACAGAATGGTGCGATCCAGTCCTTCACCGTCGAGCAGCCGTCTTTTGCCAATAATCCCAGCACCGGGCCGGACCTCTCGCAATGGAGAGCAACTGTCGATGTGACGCGCGCGCATGCTTCCTACCCGGTCTTGCTCACAATTCAGCAATTCGGCAACGCGTGGAAGATCACCTACTTCGATAAGATTTAGTTGCCATCCCTCTGACATAAAAAAGCAAGACGACCACGATGTTGTGAGCCTCGCGGTCGTCTTGCCAACGATCATAAACTCTGCTGTAAATCAGAGATCAAATTATTTTATATTAGGATAGAGATAATGGCATATCATTCAAGCAGGAAAAAGTGGGCGCATCATCCTGCTGCACGGCGGCTTATCCTATGGCAACAGGCGTCTGCAGTGAATGCATAGGAGTCTCACGGCCAACGCAGGCCCGCAGGTCTTCGCGGTAGAAGCGCCAGGTGCTGCCTACTTTATGGCCAGTAAGTTGTCCGGACCACATCAGACGATAGAGAGTAGAGCGGCTCACGCGGAGGTAGCTCATCGCCTCTTTGAACGTTAGAAGAACATCATCCTGGATCATTTGCGTAACCATGTGTTGTGTTTCCCCCTCTGATGCAAGATCAGAAAACCAGACTAGAGCGTACTGAAAAAAAAGGGATGAATAATTGTATCGACTGATACAAATGTTTGTCTCATCGCATATTATAGTAACCAATGCTGACACGCTTTTGTGTTGAGGATTAGTTATGATCTGGTTAAATTTAGCTCTTCCTCGGTTAGGTATTCATCACTAGTGATCAATACAGCAGAAATAGCCCATATGATGAAAAATGATCAGAAAAATGATCCGTGGTGATCTTCTTTGATTTCTTTCCTACCATCCATTGGTAAGCAGCGTCTCCAGCGCCCTGGTTTCGCACGACACGGGGAAAATCGTCATGCCGGTAACTTCTCGTAGCCGCTCGATGGCGTGCATGTTGGAGGGGTGGGCCATAGCCACGGTCAGGCGGTTGTGATCGCGGCCAACGGGGGCGCAGCGAAGTTCTAGCGCGAGCTCATAGGGGATCAGCTGTTTCAGGCGTTGCGGCAGGCGGCTCGGCAACTGCATGAATGGGATGCCGTTCGCGCGCGCATGGTTTGCCGGAGTATGTTCGTCATCCTCAAACTGGCGGTTGTATGGCAGTTCCTCTACGACGCCGGACGGTTTAACACCGCGCAATTGCGCCGTTACGGAGGGCCGCAACCTCAACCGGCGAGCAATCAGATCAGCATGATAAAGGAACTCTTCTAATGAAGCTCCTGGCTTAGGATATGATCCCATGCCCATCAGAATATCGGTCTCGCGTTTCAACTGCGGAATAAAGGTTTCCGGCTGCAGGAGATTGATGCTGTGATAGATGCGCTCTAGAATCGAGTGCGCGCCTTCCGCGTCCACATCGGGGAAAATGATAGCGATGCCGGTGCCATCGTGGATCAGCACCTGGTCGCTATAGCGGATACAGCGGCGGACGTTCAGTAATACCTGCTCAAGAAAGCTGGCGGGCGCGTGGAAGCGATGCCGCCTGTGCAACACAGCTGATTTTGGGGCAATATGCAGGTGTTCGAGCTGCGCGATATGCAGCAGGAACAGGCTGAGGGGAGCAATGCGCGGGAAAAAATCTTGCAGTGCAGAACGAATACCGGCATTTAATTCCGCGGTGACCGGAACGACCTGCAAACTCTCTTCCAGGTCTTCTTGCTCGCTCCAGGCTACCGGATGCAACGCAGAGAGAGGCATGCAGCTGCAACGCTCAGCCGCGGGCGTATCGATATAGATGAGCGACCGGGTAGATACCCCGGTTTCTTCCTGTCTCATAGGTTATTGCCACACCCCTGAAATGTCTTGAGTTAGAGATTGTGGGCAGTATAGCGCATGATAGCCGGGGTAATGATGTAGAGTGCGTTGCGTTATGGTTAAGAATAGACAGAAGCGGTTAAGAAGAGAGGAGAAACAAAATAGGCAGGTACAGGGCTAGAGCGTGGCCTTGTGCGATTGGCGTGATAAGAGGCCACGCCCTGGTCCTGTAAGAAATAGGCCCGTTTTTGGTATATAAGTCGCAATAATCACTATCGAGGCATGACCCCGGGCAGCTTACGACTCGATAGTAATGGGTGCCGTAAAAGTATAGCCAACGCCTGGCACCGTCATGATATATTGCGGATTGTTCGGATCAGGCTCAACTTTCTGACGGAGATGGCGGATATGGGTCTTCACCAGGCCGGAGTCGCCGGCCTCATCGTAGCCCCAGACACGCTCGATAATCATATCGGTCGTCAAGACCTGTCCTGTATGGGTAATCAGCAGGTGAAGCAGGCGGCTCTCGGTGGGAGTCAATCTCACTTTGACGCCGTCGCGCGTCACCTCGTGACGCATTGCATCCAATGTAACCGGTCCAACGGTGATCGCCGATGAACCCGAAGAGCCTTTCGCGCTCGAAGAACGCCGCATAACGGCCTTGATGCGAGCAAGTAATTGCCGTGGACTGAACGGTTTGCGCAGATAATCGTCGGCCCCCATCTCCAACCCACGTATCTCATCATCTTCACGATCATGCGCGGTAAGAATTAAGACCATCGAATTGGTTTCGCTGCGCATCTGGCGACAGACCTCGAAGCCATCCAGCTTGGGCATCTGTACATCAAGAATGACAAGGTCTGGCAATGTCTCACGCCAGCGTTTGATGGCCTGTTCGCCATCAAACGCCCGAACGACATCGTATCCATGACCCTTGAGCCAATAGCTCAGCATATCAACCATGTCGCGGTCGTCATCCGCCACCATGATTTTCACTCGAAATCCTCCTACAGACCTGTATACAATTCCAGTAGTCCAGGGTACATACCTACCTTTTCTAAAAGACAGGCCCTATATTGATAAAGTTGCTCTCACTGCTACTAACGCGATGCATACAGGGCAGTAACATCATGGTACAATTTGGTCTATGAACAGTCATGCGGTCATAGATGGAAGCATCTCTTGACGTTGCCAAACTGAACAACATACACTACTGACTATAAACGTACTATCGGCCATATCTCGTCCATACAATAGGGATGAGTACTAATAGATAAGGAGCATTTCGTGATACCACGTGAGGAACTCTTAGCCCTGGCTCGCGAGACAGCCCGGCGCGCCCATTGCCGCTACTCGCATTTTCGTGTCGGCGCCGCCATAGTCGCGGGTGGAAAGACATACGTAGGCGTCAACGTCGAAATTTCCAGCTACGGCCTGACCCTCTGCGCCGAACGCGCGGCCCTGGCGGCAGCTATCACAGACGGGGCCGGTCCAATTACCCAGGTGGCAGTTGCCTGCATCGACGCCCCGCAAGAGGCTCCCTTGAATGAGCGCACACCCTGCGGCGCCTGTCGCCAGTGGCTGGCCGACCTCGCTCCCAACGCCGTCATCTATATTGATGGGTCAGCACAGGATTTCACGGTCAGAGATCTGATGCCTTATGCCTTTGGGCTACCAGAATAAGCGGAAAGTTAAAAGAGCTCTTTCTCCTTCTCTTCCTACGGCAAAAGCGCGAAAGTAGTGACATAATGCCCTGTTAGCCGAAAAGCTGGCAGGGCATTTATTTTGCCTCGCTAACCCCTTGACAAATTATCCCTCGCTTGTGTACGCTATGATTCCCAGAATATTTTTCCCGGGCAATGAAGCGCCTGATAGTGCAAAGATGCAGCATATTCACATAAAGGAGCCTTTGTGCTTGCCCTGGCTGCCACAACCTACCAAATCGTCTTGAACGAACGCGTCAAACTGATATCCGCCTCGTATTGCGCCTGTTTCCATTCCAGACACCCTGATCTTCGTCCCGTATCTGCCGTGATGTAGCGTAACCAATCCTTTTAAGTCCTGTATCACCACCATCAACGTACATCCTTGAAAAGGAGCACAAGGTATGCCGACACCGACACGTTTTACAATCGGCATTGAGGAAGAGTTTCAAATTGTAGATCAGCGCACGGGCCAGTTATCCCCTCAAATCTATACTATCCTCAACAAAGGTACTCCCATGTTAGGGGAGAAAATCAAACCAGAAATGCTGCAATCGACGATTGAAGTGACCTCCGATGTCTTACCTGATATCGCTACCGCTCGTACCGCAATGCAACAATTGCGCGCGCAGGTGGCGCAACTGGCACACGAGGAAGGGCTCGCGCTTGTCAGCGCCGGAACCCATCCTTCCGCTTTATGGGTCAATGAAAAGCGCTCGCTTTCTGAGCGTTACGAGGAGATAGAGGAGGAGTACCAGGATGTAGCGCGAGCGGTTTCTATCTTTGGCCTGCATGTGCATATCGGCATCGATGATGCCGACATGGCCATATCGCTCGTAAATCAACTACGCACCTGGATGCCACATTTGCTGGCCCTTTCGGCTAACTCGCCTTTCTGGTGCGGGCGCTTCACGGGCATCAAATCATATCGCTCAGTAGTATGGAAGTCTTTCCCGCGCAGTGGCATCTCTGACACGTTCTCTTCATGGAGCGACTTCGACCGTTACGTGCAACACCTGGTCAGGATGGGAAGTATAGACAATGGCAAGAAAATCTGGTGGGATGTTCGCCCCCATGTTTTCTTCAACACGATTGAGTTCCGCGTATGCGATATGCCGGCCACGTTTGAAGATATGATCGCGCTCGTCGCTCTTTGCCAGGCGCTGGTTGCCCGCCTCAGCTGGCTTTACAGGCATAATATGGCGACGCATGTGCTGCCGCGCCATTTCATTGAGGAGAACAAGTGGCGCGCCATGCGTTACGGGCTGGATGCCGGGGTGATTGATTTTGTACAGGGACGCCGCCTGAATATGCGCGAGGCCATCTCCGAATTGCTGGATTTCGTTGGCGAGGTCGCAGGTGACCTGGGCAGCAACCGCGAGATGGAATACCTGCGCAACCTGCTCGCGGACCCCCGCGGTACCGGTGCCGAGCGCCAGATCGAGGTCTACCAGCAAACGGGCAGCCTCTCAGCCGTAATCGAACTCTTGATGCGCCAGACAATGGAGGGAATCATGGAGGCGGATAACATCATGCGGTGAAAGCCCACAAGTCCCATAGAATTGCCCATCATGATACAACATGATATAATCCCATCGGCATATATCCTCGTTTGACAAGAGTGCCAGGGTGAAATCGACGTGCATATGGGCAGAAAAGTTATCGTGCTGATTCTCGCAATGATTGTCTTGATCGGGCTTTCCGCGGCATATATTGTGGGAGGTATACAGGCGTATTCCCGCTATCTGGTGGATAACCAGGAACATTGCGGAGGGCAGGCGCCTGTGCATATCTGCGTGCAGGCGCCCTCGTCCATATTCAGCGCTTTTTACCCATCTTATGTTTCTAGCAATGTTCCTCTCATCAGTGTCAAGTATAGCAGCGGTAGCCCGATCACTTTGATCATAAGCGCCAGCATACTTAACTTTAGCCAGCAAGAGACTGCTACTGTTAATGCCAGCGCCAACTCACAAACGGTGAGCTTCATCCCCCCATTGCTCAATAGCAACGTGCTGCGCCAGCTCACCAACAATATGAACACGTCGCTTCAGGTACGTGTCATGGATACGCACAATACGCTCTATTATGTCGATGATAGCCCGCTGCTGCTCCATTCGCGCTGGTTGATGGAGTGGGTAGCGGCGAACCGCCTGAAGATCGCGGCGTGGGTAACGCCGGATGACCCGGCCGTAGCCCAACTGGTGAAAAAGGCCATCTCTCATTTACAGGCACAGCCTCCTCCGGCTCCTACGACTATGGCCGGGTACGATTCCGCCGGTACCAGGGCGATTAAAGACCAGGTAGACGCAATCTTCGATGCCATGCGGCTCGATTACCACATTCGTTATGTGCAGGCAAGCGTTCCCTATGGCGGCCCGGGCGATACGAATGTAGCGCTGCAAGATATTCACTTGCCGTTCGAGGTTTTGCAGCAGCGGAGTGGCATGTGCGTTGAACTGACCGCGCTGCTGGCGTCCGCGGTCGAACACATCGGCCTGCATGCCGAGATTGTCGTTGTCCCCGGCCATGCATTCCTGGGGGTTGCCGTCAAATCCGATGATTCGCAATTTGAATACTGGGATGCTGTGGAAGTGAATAATAATGTCGCGGGCGATTCTGCCAATATTTTCGCGGATCACGAGTATAAGCAGCAGCACATCATCGATACTATTTTGATCAGCGATGCGCGCGATCAGGGCATCGGCCCGATGATTTAAATGAAATAATATAACGAAAGAGGATTGCAGCTACGAGCGGTATAGATTTTCCGACATGGTTTAGTTATGGCTGTTACGGTGGATTGGCGTTGTGCATGTTCGCCATCGCCATAAATGCCCTCTATACGACGGTGCGCAAGCGCGGCACCACGCGGCAACTCGCGGGTGCTATCGTCGCCTGCGTGCTTTCTGCTTTGTTGCTCATTCCCGCGATTGTCTGGTTTAATACGCGCTTTGACTCCGAGCAAGGTGCGCTTGCTGTGACGGAAATTAGCGGAGCGCTGGTATATACTACGGTGTGGGGCTGGCTGGTACCGCTGAGCTCCACGATTGCCTATTGCCTTTTTGCGCTGCCGCGCGATTCCTATACAGCGGCACGCATTCCCAGCCAGCAGAAACGCACCACACGCGCCAATACGACCGCCGGCGCGGTCGTGCCGCCTAAACGCCAGCCCGGCATGCCCGTGCCTTTTGTCTATGGCGAGGGTACGCCGTGGGGATGGCTTGAGCATCGCGCAGGACGCTTCCAGGGCCAGAAACTGGCATTGACACGCGCTATTGTCTCCATGGGGCGCGAAGTGGATAACGATATCTGGATTGACGATGATACGGCCTCGCGCTACCATGCTGAATTAGCCTGGAGCGAAGGTCAGGCCTATCTTACCGACAACAACAGCCTGAATGGTGTGCTCCTCAATGGCAGGCGCATTCGCGGCACGCTGATCGTGAAGAGCGGAGATATGCTGGAGATCGGCTCGTACCGCTTCCTGTTCGAGCTTGCCGAACCTCCCGGCACGCTGGCCGAGCAAGATGATCCGCTGCTGTATCATATCCCGCACTCCTCCTTTGACCCGGAGAATAATTTCGAGGAGCAGCGCGAGTCACCTGCGCGTCCAGGTAGAGCTTTGGAGCCGCCGAAAAGCGCCGGCGAGTTTGCTCCCCCTATAAAACCGTTAGAGCAAGAAACGCGGCAGGAGATGGGGCAGGAAAGCTTTGAAGCCCTGCAAGAGACGCTGGCCCTTGAGCCGCCACCAGCAGGTTCATCCGATCAGCCACGGGCCGGCAGCCGGGATAGTTTGCTCGTGATTTGTAATGGCGAATTGGAGGGCAAGAGCTTTCTGCTGGATCGTCCGGTGATAACGATTGGACGTGGCTCCGAAAGCGATATCATTATTCATGATGCCTCCATATCGCGCCGGCACGCGCAATTTTTACAGCAGGCCGATGGCGACTACGTGCAGGACCTGGCCAGCCGTAACGGCACGAAGGTGAATGGCGAACTGCTCTATGCTCCACGCAAGTTAGAAAAGGGGGATCGCATCTGCCTGGGAACGATCTGCCTGGAGTATACTTTTGTGCCGGAAGCGCACACGACGCCGCTGCCTCCCTTGCCTGCGCCTCCTCTTTCTCGCCCGATAAGCGGCCCTACGCCTTTGCGATTACCCAGCAAACCCAAATGATGCGAGCAATTCATTCAACCCGAATTGACCTTATAGCTTGCCTGGCCAGAATCTGCCTGCCGTGGCCGGGATAGAGGTAGTGAACTTTCAGGTCGCGTAATACCTGCAAGGTTTGTTCCTGTTGCCAGCGATTGCGGCCCGCGCGTAGCAGCATTGAAGCGCGCTCCTGAGGATTGAAACCTGCCCCGCTTCGTTCTGTAGCAATGATGGTATCCCCGCTCAGAAGCTCATAGCTGAAAGGATTGTACAGGCACAGGCTCTCGGGTGTCAAACCTGGACTGGCGATGACGCGCCAATCAAGATGATTGGGCAGGCCGGCGACATCTTCCAACCAGATATCAACCAGCTGAACCTGCCGCGCGTAAGACGCGGTGGATAGCTCAAGGGCATGGGTCATTGAAACGCGCTCTGCTTCATTGAGGGCATGAGGCGGGTAAATAAACGTTCTATTGCTCTCTTGCCACGGTTCTACCAGCTTGCGAGCCAGGATGGAAGCTGCTACGGGCGCGGAGCAGGCCTGGCGTAAGGATGTGATACCGCCTGTATGGTCAGGATGGAGAGAGGTAAGGACGATGAGGTCGATATCGGTGGCGGCGCGATGTAAGAAGTGTTGGAGATAGTCCAGTAGCAGGCGCGCGTTCAACACTGAACAGGGGTCAACCACTACGATACGCTCATCATGAATAAGATAGGTATTCACCATTGAAAAGCGATCAGTGATGGTATGCACCCTGCGTGGTTGCTGGGCAATGGGTGGAAATTGTTGTTTATCCTCTATGGCTGTTTCCAAGGCGATGCTCCTGGAATATCCCAAAAATCCTCTATCTTTTTTGACAGGTATATGTTACAATGGATACGTGGTTCAGTACAAGGTAAGTAGTCTCCCGGCCCCGGTTTCGCTCCGCCACCCGGTTTCTAGGAATTGGCTGCCGAGTAACCACCTTGAGATATTTCTTCTGTAGCGGCTATACAAAGCATATCTCCTGCGCGTTTTCCATTTTTTCTGCATTGTCTTTGGTGGAGCGAACAAATATCTAAAGAAGGGGAAAGTTTACCCATGATGTCCAATGAAGGATACGAGGATCGTATCCTCACCTGCCGCGACTGCGGCGAGGATTTCGCCTTTACTGCTGGCGAACAGGAATTTTACGCCAGCAAGGGCCTTACCAATGCCCCCGCTCGTTGTCCCTCCTGTCGTGCCGCCAGGCGTAATGGTCAGTCTGCGATGCCGCGTTCTTCTTCGCGCAGCAGCGAACACTATGAGACAACCTGCGCCACCTGCGGGCGACCAACGTCTGTGCCATTCGTCCCACGCGAAGATCGTCCCGTCTATTGTAGTGATTGCTTCCAGGCGCAACGCGCCTCCCGCGGCTCTTACCGCGATGACTCACGCAGTTATAGCGGTAGTGGCAGTAGTTACGGCGGTGGTCGTGGCCGTGATCGACGTGACCGCCGCGATAATCGCTGGTAGGGATGCCTGGCAACCCCATCAATAGGGCGACCGCAAGGATGCGCGCCTACCCTGGACGGGACCATCCGTTCGTCCAGGGTAGGCGCGCATCCTTGCGGTCGCCCTATTTTTCCCTTTTCGCTCAACCCCCCAGTTATGTTATACTACCAACAGATTAATTTTTCGGGCGATTGCGATGGTTGCCCCTATCTCGCGAACCATCGGCCTACCTACCGGTCTCATTAATAGTAGGGTCGCCTGGCTTTCCTGGAGGTTCAGATCGGATGTCACATATGTATTCAGAGCAATGGCCTTCCTATGTCTATGTGGTGCCTCAAGTCTACACACGAGCAAAGGTACGCTTGATCGGCCTCGGCAACTATGCTCCCGCGGGTATTATCACCAACGATTTTTTTGCCTACATCTCCACTCGCCTGGGCGATCCTCGCAGCGCTGAAGACCTGGAACGTGTTACGGGACTGAGCACGCGGCATGTGCGCTCCAGCACGCTTGAACTCTGTCGCCGCATGGCGGGCAAAGATGCTCCCGGCCTGATTGATGGCCCCGACCCGGCCAAAGATGAATCGCTGGTGGATATGGCGTTGATCGCGGCACAAAGGGCGCTCGCCAGCGCGGGACGCGATGCCTCGGAGATCGATACGGTGATCGGCGCGTCCTCTTCGGACAACGATGCGTTTCCGACCATAGCCAGCCTGGTACAGATGCGCCTGGGACTGGGGCCTATTCGCTCGACGATGCTGAAGGGGGCCTGTGCCTGCCAGACGGAGGCGTTCCAGATGTGCGCGGAGGTGCTGGCGGCGAGTTCGGCCCGGCTGGTGCTGATGGTAACGGCGGAGGGATTGCTGCCCAATATCATGCACGTGCTGGACTGGAAGACAAGCTCGCTGTTCGGTGAGGGCGCGTCAGCGTTTCTGCTGGAGCGCGGGGACGAGGATACCTATGTGATTAACGGTTCGGACGCGAAGCAAGGCCCGTCGCTGTATTATCAAACGCCGCTGCGCAAGGATGTGATCGAGATGGCCGAGGTGGATTTGAAGATACAGCAACTGTATGAGGCGGGCAATGGCAAGGAACTGAACAAGGTGCTGTCGCAATACCTGGTCGGCTATACGAAAATGAATGGGAAAGAGGTATACCGCGAGGCGCCGCGCGCGATGGCGGAGTGCGTAGACGCGCTCTGCCGCCATGCCGGACTGGATTATGAGGAACTGGCGCATATTGTGCCGCACCAGGCGAATTCGCGCATCACGCGGCGCATGGGGGAACTCTTGATTAATGACTACGGCTGGCCCCCTTCGACGATGGAGAAACTGGTCGACAATTTCCGCTACTACGGCAACCTGTCAAACGCGAGCATTGCGACGGCCCTGGTGGAGCTGCTGCGGCAAGGACGGCTGCACGAGGGGGACTGGATGGCGCTTCCTGCCGTTGGCGGCGGCATGAACTATGGCTGCTGGCTGCTGCGCTACCACGATCTGGAAAACCCCGACGCGGTATTGAATCCATAATCTTTTCATTCCGTTCGTAGGGCGACTATCGGATCGAGGCGCGCCGCGCGCCTGGCGGGATAGTAGCCGAAGATGATGCCGACAATGGCAGCGAAGCCGAAGGCCAGCAACACTGCTAATGGCGATAGCACGAATGAGTTTTGCGTGAAGATGGCGTAGGCCAGCGCTCCACCGATACCCAGTGCTATGCCCACGATTCCTCCCAGCGCGCTGAGCATGATGGCTTCGATCAGAAACTGCGTCAGGACATCGCGGGGGCGGGCGCCGATTGCCATACGGATGCCAATCTCACGCGTGCGTTCGGTGACCGAGACAAGCATGATGTTCATGATGCCGATTCCGCCCACGATAAGGGAGATCGAGGCCACGCCCACCAGCAAAACGGTGAGCGTCTGACTTGTTCCCTCCACGGTAGAGAGTATCGCAGACTGGTTCTGGATGGTAAAGTCGTCGTTCTGCGGGTTAGTGATGTGGTGGCGCTGCTCCAAAAGCTGTTCTACGGCAGCCTGTACATTGTTGACCTGCGCTGTGCCGGTAGCCGTGACATCGATGGAATTGACGTACTGGATATGTGAAAGACGCTGCTGGGCCGTGCTTAAGGGGACGTAGGCGACATCATCGGCATTGCCGAAGCCACCTGCCGCTCCTTTCGAGGCGAGCACGCCGACGACCGTAAACGGCACGTTGCCAATACGAATTTGCTGTCCCAGCGGGTCGACGCCCAGCGGCGTAAAGAGGTTTGTGACGGCGGTTTGACCAATCACGGCGACGGCAGCGGCATTCTGCTCATCGGCGGAGGTGAAGAAATTGCCCTCCTGCACCTGCCAGCTGCCAATCTGCTGGTAGTCGGGATAGACGCCTTGCACAGCTGTTGCCCAGTTCTGGTCGCGGAAGACGACCTGCCCATTGACATTAATGACGGGGCTGACGGCTGCAACATTGGGCACCTGAGAGGCGATGGCATCGGCGTCAGCCTGGGTCAGCGTCTGCAAAGTGCCCCCGCCCTGGCGCACACCGCCGCTGCTGGCACTGCCGGGCCGGATGATGATCTCCGTTGGATTGAGGCCGGAGAGGCGCTGGTTTATAGACGCTGCGCTGGCTTCGCCGATAGAGATCATGACGATGACGGCGCCTACGCCGATAATAATACCCAGCGATGTGAGCAGAGAACGCGTCTTGTTTGAACGCAGAGATTGCAAGGCGCTGATGCAACTCTGATAGATGCCGGATAATCCGCGCAGGCGCCGGTTGCGCCTGCGCGCGGCAGGCTTTTTGGGTGGCGCAGGAGAAGGATCAGCTACGGCTGGTACAGCGATACGAGATTCTGGCATCTTCAGAGCCTCCTTTCACTTGCCTGTTGCGAAAGTAGTTCCTGCGCTTTGAGGGGGGTAACATTGACCGTATCTTCGATCACCTTTCCATCGCGGAAGTGAATCTGCCGCCGGCAATAACTGGCGATGGTGGGATCGTGGGTGACGAGGACAATGGTAATACCCCGTTCATTGAGCTTTTGCAGGATCATCATTACTTCGAGACCTGTACGGCTATCGAGGTTGCCGGTGGGTTCGTCGGCCAGGATAATGGAGGGCCGCGTAACCAGCGCGCGGGCGATGGCCACGCGCTGCTGCTGCCCACCGGAAAGTTCCGCCGGGCGATGATTGGCTCTCGCGCTCAGGCCTACGACCGCCAATGCCTGCCGCGCCCGTTCGCGACGCTCCAGCGCCGGCGCCCCGCTGTAGACGAGCGGGAGTTCGACGTTGGCAAGGGCTGTCATGCGCGGCAAGAGGTTGAAGCCCTGAAAGATGAAGCCGATTTTTTGATTGCGAATGGCCGCTAATTCGTTCACGCTCATCTGGCTGGCGGGCACGCCATCCAGGATGTAGGTACCGGCAGTGGGGCGATCCAGGCACCCCAGCAGGTTCATTAAGGTTGACTTGCCGGAGCCTGAGGGACCCATGACGGCGACAAACTCGCCGCGAGCTATGTCTATATCGACGTTACGCAGGGCGGGTACGACGTTCTTCCCCAGGTAATAATTCTTGCTGAGCTTGCGCACCTGGATGATGAGCGGCCTTGCGGCAGTGGGATGTCGCGGCGCGGGCACTCCGGTCACACGCGCGTTCCTACCATTCTCCGCGAATTGCTGCAATTCCACCGGGCTTACCCTCCATTTCCAGTTCCGCCGCCACCTGCGCCTCCGCGACCACCACCTCCACCAAATCCCCCGCCACCAAATCCGCCGAAGCCTCCACTTCTGATTCCACCGCTTGTTCCGCTACTCGTCGTGGTAGTGCCACCCGTTTGACTGATGACGACCTTGTCGCCAGGATTGAGGCCGGAGAGAATTTCGGTATATTGCCCGTTGCTGAGGCCGGTAGTTACGAGTACGGGAACTAATTTGCCGTTCTTCAACTCTACGACGATACCGCGACTGCCCCCTGCACTGGCGGAGCCAGAAGAGGAAGCGCCCGCGACCAGGGCACGAATTTGAGCGGCGGTAAGTTCGCCGTTTTGTATGGCGGTGGTTGAGAAGGAAAGAGCTGCCGCCGGCACGAGCAGCGTTCCGATGCGCTCAGCGGTGGTAATATCGACGGTTGCGGTCATACCAGGGTAGATATGAGCGTTATTGAGGCTCTGATTATCAACTGCGAGCGTGACCGGGTAGGTGACGACGCTGGAAGTCGTCTGCCCTTGAATGTCGATGCTGGCGACACTGGCGCGAAAGGTCTGTGATGGATAAGCCGCGACGGTAAAGACGGCCGGCTGGCCAACCTGCACGCCTGCGATATCGGCCTCGTTAACCTGCACGGTGATACTGAGACTGCTCATATCCAGCAAGACGATGAAGGCCGATGAACTGCTGGAACTGCTGGAACTACCCGATCCGCCACTGCCCGCCTGTTCGCCGACCATGCCGTTGATGGCGGCAATGATACCGGCATGGGGAGCGGTGAGCGTGGCGGCCTGCAAGTTATCCTGCGCTGTTTTCAATGCTGCCTCGGCGTTGCTCACCTGGTTCTCTGCCGAAGTGACCTGGTTGGCCGCGGAAGATTCGGCGGCATAAGCTGAATACCTGGCCTGCTGGTATTGATCCTCCGCCAGCTGCTGGCAATTGGCAGGAGGGTTTTTCTCTGTCGTGCAGGTATTGAGAGCGTTCTGCTCATTGTCGTAGGCGATGGCAAGGGCTATTGATTGCTGGGCATCGGTATTGCCCTCACTTGTCTCCGCCGAACTCAGCGACGCCTCCGCTGCATTGAGAGAAGCCTGGGCCTGGCTGACGGCATCCTGCAACGAAGTGCTGCTGAGTTGCGCAAGTTTTTGCCCCTGTTTCACCTGCTCGCCGACATGGACATAGATGGCCTGTATCTGGCCGGATGCCGTGAAATTCATATTATAGATGGCGCTGGGCTGCACCTGGCCGGCGCCCGAGACGGTCTGGGCGATATTGCCGATAGTCGCTGCGGCCTGTGTGTACTGCACTGCCGGAGGGCGAGTAAATTGCAGATAGGCAAATACGCCGCTCCCTGCCAGCAAGATAATCAGGATGATGACCAGTGGTATGAGCCAGACCCGTCGACGGCGCGTTGCGGGGCCGGGCTTGAGCGGAATCTCGAAATCTTCGGTATCATCATCGATAAGCGGCGCGAAATTTATAGGTATTTCGGATGTATTCACCTCGGTATCGACTGTTTTTGGTTCTAGTGTAGACATGTCCTCGGTATCGGGCATATTCATTCCCTCCTCATAAAACGGTTCCGGCAACGATGGGGGTGATCCCTGCGATAAATCTGGTTCCTACCCCGGCGCATAGAACGTTTACAAATTGCCCGCTACTGTGTTTGCGTCGAAGCGGGCAATTTCAACAGAATAGTCACGGTACGCGCCGCAATCTCGCCATTGCTGCCCGGCGAGCCGCTTACCGTAACCGCCGCGCCGGTTTTTAAGGCCGCCGGAGTGACAGTGGTCGTCTCCAGGACCTGCGTCTGGGGAGTGATTGTGACGCTGAAGGTGCCCCCGGATGTGTCGGTGATGACCAGGGTAGAAGACGTTACCTGGCTGACGGTGCCGATCAGCCCACGAAAGTTTGTTGTCGCGGTTCCGGTTCCCGGGCCAGGAGTTCCGGTCTGCCCGCGGCTGAAGCAAGGATTATTGGCTCGCCCGGCCCCAGGAGTGCCCCTGGCCCCAGGAAACCTGCCATTACCAAAACCACCAGCGCCGCCGATGCCGGTACCACTAGTTACGGTTATTCTTGTAGCAGTGTAGGTACTGCCAGAGCTGGCAACGGCAACGGTTACGAACGTGCCTTCCTTCAGGGAGGTAACCGGGACAGTATCTTCACGCGTGAAACGCGTTGTAGTTGAGTAGGTGACGGTTACATTGCCGCTCCTCGTCGTGGCGACGACAAACGACGAGCCTTGAATGCTGCTGATCGTGCCGGTTGCCGTCTTAAAGTTGCCACGAGCTTGCGCGCAGGCTGTAGCAGTAGCAGCTGCGGATGTAGTGGAAGTATTGGAGGAGCCGGTGCTAGAAGACGAGTTACTGCCACAACCGGCGAGCAGGAATAGCGCCAGGGGTAGAAATACGCAGCCGACCAGCATTTTTCCAGGTGAGATTCTCCCCCATATTCGCGGTACATTCATAGAGCACGATCCTTTCTCGCATCATCTGTTCGTTTGCCAGGAACCCCAGACGAGGACAGGCACAAGGCGCTGTCCCTACCGGTATGCGCAAGCATTATTTCCTGGCAGCACTTGCCGGCTATAGTGTAGCAAAGCCCATATAAAGCCAGTGTTAAGTGCCGGAGCGCTTTTAAGACGATGTAGAAGTAATCAGATTCTGGGCGAGTGGCAGCAGGATGGTAAAGGTGCTGCCAACATCGGGAGTGCTTTCTACCTGGATACGGCCGCCATGATGCTGCACAATGGCCGAGACAATCGAGAGACCAAGGCCAGCTCCCCCTTTGTGACGAGAACGCGAGGAATCGGCGCGGTAAAAGCGGTCGAAAATGCGGGACTGCTTGTCGAAAGGAATGCCGATGCCTGTATCGGCGACGACGACGACGGCCCAACGATCCTTACGGTTGAAAGAGATGGTGACCTTGCCACCGGGACGGTTGTAATAAATCGCATTCTCGATCAGATTGCTGAAGGCGCGTGCCAGCAGCGGGCCATTGCCGCGCACGACGCCCTCGCCATCACTCTCAAGTTGTAGCTCTATCTGCCGCATGCTGGCGATGTACTCCAGGTCGCAGACGACCTCTTCCAACAATGAGGCCAATGTTATTAGCTCGCCGGTAGATTGTTGTTCCGCGGTTGCCAGGATGAGCAGATCGGCGACGAGGCATTCGAGACGGGTTAATGCGCGTTCCTGCGTCGCGATCATGGCGCGGAAATCTTCCAGGTTGGCCTGGGGATCGCCGGCGACCACTTCGAGGTTGGTGCGCAGGGAGGCAAGGGGAGTACGCAGTTCGTGGGCGACATCGGCGACAAAACGCTTCTGTAGCTCAAACGTGCTTTGCAAGCGTGCTAACATGGCATCAAAGGTGTCGGCCAACTCCTTGACCTCGTCGGATGGGCCATCCAGCGCCAGGCGGGTATTGAGCGTGTTTGCCTCAATGCGCCTGGCGGCGGCGCTAACTTTTCTCACCGGGCGCAAAGCCATGCCCGCGAGCCAGTAGGCGCCAATACCTCCTAGCACAGTGATGGCAGCCAGGCCGATCAGGGAGATGTTGCGCAATTCAAGCAAGAGGGCAAATTCGAGTGGATTGGCTGCTCTCCGGTAGATGTCACCGGCAGCAGGCCTGGTGAAAGAACCCGCGGGTAGCGGGCCGCTTTGCTGCGTCCTGGTAGGCGTAAGGATATGGTAGCGAATAATATTGGGGAAGCGCTCGAGGGCCGTGGTGTTTATGAAGAGCAGCAGGGCAAAGCTGAGAACGAATACCAGCGTGGCAGAGCCAAGCGCCAGTCGTATTCGTAAAGGAAGGCGTCGCTTTTTCCACAGGCGGAAAGGGTTGAGCTGCCGCATTCTCATAATGATGCCTCCACGAGTTGCTGCGTACCGGGGGAAGCAGGCGAGCCAACGCGATAGCCCTGACCGACAATGGTTTCGATGTAACGCGGGGTTTCGGCGATATCTTCGAGCTTGCGGCGCAACGAATTGATATGGACGCGCACGGTATTTGTAAGCGGGTTGGCCTGCATATCCCAGACATGCTCCAACAACATCTCCTGGCTGACGATTTCACCCTGGTGGCGCAGCAGGTATTCAAGAATGCCGAACTCCTTGGAGGTCAGTTCCAATCGCCGATTGCCCTGCCAGACGACGCGCGTTGTAGGGTCCAGCTTCAGGTCTTGATATTGCAACAAAGGAGAGCGCACACGCCTATCGCGGCGCAGCAAGGCGCGCACGCGCGCGGTGAGTTCGCCGAAATGGAAAGGCTTGACGAGGTAATCGTCGGCGCCGAGATCGAGGCCGGTGATACGTTCATCGGGTTGATCGCGGGCGGTGAGGATAAGAATGAGCAGGGAAGACCTGGCGGCCCGCAGGCAGCGGCAGACTTCGAGGCCATCCATTTCGGGCAGGTTGAGGTCGAGAATAGCGAGATCGTAGTCGTTGACCATGGCAAACTCAAGCCCCTGCATACCATCGAAGGCCAGGTCTACGGCGTACCCCTGCTGGCGCAGACCTCTAGCCAATGCATGGGCCAGGTCGGCTTCATCGTCAACGACTAGCAATCTCATAGATTCCCTCGCTTTTTGATCTCGGCCAAAGTATAGCAAGCGGTTTTCAGGAAATTTACAGGGATTTGTAAAAAGATTGTAAAGTGAGGGACAAAGGGCCGATCATGCATTTTACCAAAGCATTCCAGCAAGGGATAAAGGGCCGATCATGCATTTTACCAAAGTATTCCAACAAGGGATAAAGGGCCGATTGATCGGCCCGGTGTTGGTAATTTATTTCTTTTTGAGGATGGGGAGGGCGAAAACCCTGTCGGCGACCAGCGCGCCATTGAAATTATAAGGCTTGAGGCCCTTGATGGCGCTGGTGTCGATGCTGATCTGGATGGTTGGGATATAGCCGCCCTGCTTCTGCACGAGCAACTGGTATGGAGACTGACCAGGAGTATGCTTGACGACATGCGGAACATACCACGAGAGGGTGATGTACGAGATGCAGTTTTTGGGCGTGACGGTTAAACCACCCCACATGGCCCTTCCAGGCATATCGCTGGTAAGCTCCGTAGGAGCGCCAACGCCGTCGATAGGCCAGCTGGTGAAGCCCTTGCCGGGAACATAGGCGTTCTGACCAAGCGCGTAATCGCCATCGGGACAATAACGCTCGTTGCCGGGAAACATGGTGAGATACTGCTGGCAACCAGGCGGCACTCCACCATTGCCGTTGCCATTACCTTTTCCGGTACCGCCGTTGCCACCACCGGGCGTCCCACCAGTACCACCACCAGGAGTGCCGCCCGTACCTCCGGGAGAGCCGGGTCCGCAGAGTGGTTTGCCGGTATCAAAGCCGTCGCCATACAGCAACTGCGCGTCTTGCGGCGCGTAGACGCGGATATAGTCGGCATACGTATCGTAGCCGTAGACGGGACCGGTTTGCTGGTAGTTGAGGGTGATGGTAAGAGTATGCGTCGCTCCACCCTGCGCGTCGAGTACGACGTTGTCTTGCTCGGTGGTATGGACGTACTGGCTGGCCTTGCTGATGCTGATATTTGCCTGCACGACCATGAAGCCATCCTGCCGGGTAAAGGTAGACATGCCGCCGGCATAGCCATGGGCGACAAGCCATGCCTCGGCCTGCGGATCTGAGAAGTAGATTTCGAGGTCGTGGGATTGAATGTCCTTCACGGCCTTCTGCATAACGGTCATGAGTTGTTTGATGGAGAGGTGGCGCACTTTGTCGAGCAGGATTTTGCCGAGCAGGGATGTGAAGGCCTTGCGGGTAGCGGCATTGTTGGTGCCGGTTTTCTCTCGCTGCAACTGGATGGCCTGCTGGTTTTGCTGGTAATAGTGCAGCTTGTCCTCGAGATTCTGGGCGGTAATCGTCTCATGGTATTCCGGGACCTGGATAGGGCCGGTCACCTCGAGCACATGCGAGATGAGAGTGGGCGTGAACGAGATATCGCCATCTACGGGGCCACCGCCTTCCTCCTGGAAAACCTGCATGGCCAGTTTCGCGGAGGTGGGATAGTCGCCGGAGAGATTGGCATCGCGCAGGCCCCAGTTGCCGAAGTTCATCCAGCTGCGATATTGCGGTGGGGCGGGTCTACCCAGTTCGGTGCCGTTGCCCGCGTAGTCGAGTTCGGTGACATCTTGCAGCGTGAAAGGCGCCATGCGGCCATTGGAGATGGTGAGGATGCCATATTGGCCGGTAAAGCCTCCGCTGGGGCGCAGTTCGGCGTTATCCATGGTCTGGACCAGGAAGCGGCGTGGATGGCCTATGCCGAGCAGCCATGAGACGATGCCCGTAACTCCCTGCGCCTGGGTAATGAGGCTTTGCGCCTTCGGCATCAGGGCAAGGACAGAAGTAAGCTCTGTTTTCTGCTTATCGCTGATGGGCAGGTCCTGTATGGAGACCTGGCTCATTTGAGTCTGTATGTCATTGATGTAATACTGGGCATGCACAAGAGCGCCCTCGGCATCAGAGACATCGGCTGCTGTGATGAGCGGTGCATTGGAACCACTTGAGAGCGGCGAGCCGTGCAGGATATTGGCTCCGAGCAGGGCCACGCCCAGCAACTCGTTGCCCATATGAGAGACATCGAGACCGACCTGCACGAGATGACGAGCCATGCCGAGCTGGTTACTGTATTGAGGCGCAACGTCATCGACGAGAGAGGCGATATCGGAACGATTGACCAGTTGCTGCAATTCAAGAAAGTCGCTCCCGGCCTGTGTGAGATCTTTCTGGGCCTGGTGCAATTTAGCGGCATTGAGCGCGGCTGTGGGATCGCTTTTTGAGATGGGAAGAAGGTCCTTGACGGCAAGAAGGTTGTTCACGCCATCCAGAGCAACACCGCGAATATGCGCGTAGGTACTGTACGCGGCAAGTCCTGTGCCCACGGGTATCAAGAGAACCATCAGCATGGCAGCCGCGACGGCCCCACTGAGGATGGCGGCTTGCCGTCGTCGCACGCGCTGGAGTCGTTCGCTGCGCATCCTTCGTTTGCGTATCCTGCGATCCTTATGGACCATGCGAACAGGGGCGCGATAGAGCGAGGTTGGGCGATAGGGTTGAAGCGCCATCCGCTCTGGAAAGTGAAGGGATGGGGCTTCCCCACTCCCGTCGGCCATGCTGGGATCACTTACGCTTGCAGGTGCCGGTTCGGCCTGGGCGGAGCAAGCTCCCCCTTCCCCCTCCACCACAGCCCCGGTCCCTACTTCCTGCTCCTCTTCGCCAGGTAAATCATCGATGGATGTCGCATCCGTTTCGTTCGCTTGCTTGCCAGTATCCAGGCATCGCCGGTCTATTTTGTCCGTCTCATCCGGATCGACTTCAGTGGGGAGAGGGATAGAGCATGGTGCAGAAGTTAGCCGGTCTATTTTGTCCGTCTCATCCGGATCGATCTCAACCGGGGTATCATTCGCGTCGATTACGGCAGGCTCAGCATGTAATGCGGCTCCGGCAGCTATTTTTCCGGTTACAGGCTCTTCCCCGGTTATTCTTTCCTCTTGTTGTTCTTGCAATTGAGCAGGAGGAATGGGTGTGACTGGCAATGCTGTAGCTGTTTGAGTTTTTTTGATCGCTCCGCGCTCGGCAGTATCTTCTTCATCGCCATCGTGTTCATTGTTGGGGGTAGCGGCGCCATTACCGGAAACAGGCGCGGGTGTGTGGTCAATAACGGTGATGCCGGGAACGAGGGCGCGATACCCCCATGGCGTTCCATCCTCATGCCGCATCAGGCACTTTTTAATCAGTCTCTTGAGGGTTCTGGGCGAAAGGTGATACTGGTAGGCTATTTCATTGAGAGGCTGCTGCGATGTCAGGTAGGCATGTACAGCGGCTTTGCGTTTCGCGAAGTATTTTCTTTCGCGCGCGCTGAGTTCAGCAATATTTACCTCTGCCCACGAGGTAATATCGGGCCTGTCCCTGTCTACTGTAGGGAAATCTACCAGGGGTACAGAAGACACGGCTCACCTCCGTTAACAAAAACATTCCGGTTGTGCGAACAGCAGGACGATCACAAGGATACGCCCCCACACGAAGTACAGAGGCGACCTCACAGCTTCCCACAGGTACGCCGCTGCTCTACCAACAGTGGATTCTGAGCTGCGCTCAGAATCCACTGACCATCTCAAAGATACACCCTACCCTGGTGGATGAAATACGAGGGCGATCACAGTGCTTCCCTGCCCTGTACAAAACACCAGAGCCATGACGAGGACACATAACGCAGGGTAACGAATTGCTCTCTGTCCTATAATACAAGACGCAGCAAACAGCGAAAGTGTTGCAAATTTTTCGATATAGTGCCCATTTCTACCCGGCAGGCCTGCTTATCCCTCTTCCTTCAGCGCCTGCCGCATGTATTCTTTTAGCGCCGGAGCGATATCGGGGCGCTTGAGGGCGTAGGCAATCGAGGTGGTAAGCAGTCCGAGGGGATTGCCGGTATCGTAGCGCAGGCCGGTGAAGCGCAGGCCATAGCAATGGCCCGTCCTGGCCTGCATCTCTATAGCATCGGTGACCTGAATCTCGCCGCCCGCGCCAGGAGGAGTTTTTTCCAGCAGCGCAAAGATATCGGGCGTCAGAATGTAACGGCCCGCGACGCCAAGATTGGAGGGCGCCTCTTCGGGCCTGGGTTTTTCGACCAGGTGCGTGACCTTGACGACGTTATCGCCCAGGTCCTCAACGGCTGCTATGCCATAAGAAGATACCTGTTCAGGCGGTGAAATAAATAGCGAGAGTACAGAACCGCCATAGCGTTCGTGAATCTTCATCATGTCGGGCAGAATGGGAGTTTCTGGCGCGACCAGTTCATCTCCCAGCATGACGATAAATGGTTCGTCGCCCACCAGCTCTTTGGCGCGCAGGACGGCATGGCCCAATCCAAGGGGTTCGAGTTGCCTCACCGCGGCATAGGTAGCCATCGTCTGCACGTGACGCAGCGCTTCCAACTCCTTGCGTTTCCCCTTGCGTTCGAGGGCTGCTTCCAGTTCGGGAAACGCATCGAAATGGTCTTCGATGCTGCGCTTGCTGCGGCTGGTCACGAAAATAATCTCCTCGACCCCAGCTGCGACGGCTTCTTCCACGATATATTGCAACGTTGGTTTATCAACGAGTGGCAGCAACTCTTTCGGCACGACTTTGCTGGCCGGCAACACCCTGGTGCCAAGCCCGGCGACGGGCAGCACCGCCTTACGAATACGCATGCATCCACCTCATTTATTTTTAAGTTCAGCTCGCGAATAGCCACGATCCTTCAGGGCGGCCGCAAGGTTCACAGGTAGCGCCCTTACAGCTATTGTAGGAGATTGCGAGGTGCAGGTCAAATCAGGGACCTCTCCCAGCACTTTTTTCGCCGGAGTTGAAATTCCCTAATTGCGAGGGAAGGAAATGTATCTCATTCATATAAGCTCAGCCGCGAGAGTCGTAGTGACGGATTCTCCACGCTCGATGCCTCGCATCACTTCCCAGGCGGGTTTAAGGCAAAACGCCCCAAAAATGATCGCTTTTTTGGTCGCTTCAGTGGCCCAAAAAACGCGTGCCTCGCAAACGCTTGCATCAAACGGCTTCCTATGCTATACTACGGGGGTAGCAGGCTAAATAGCCTGGGACGCCCGTTGGGGATTGAAACCGTTCTTAATGCAGACGCGCCAATTAAACATTTTACGGCTAAATAGCCTGGGACGCCCGTTGGGGATTGAAACACTAAAAACTACATCGAAAAAATGCCAGCATACTATGGCTAAATAGCCTGGGACGCCCGTTGGGGATTGAAACTAAAGAATGTAGCAGGGTTCTCACTCTGTATTGTAATCGGCTAAATAGCCTGGGACGCCCGTTGGGGATTGAAACTAGGCGTAGCCAATTCCCCCCTCCTTGTTAATACGTAGGGCTAAATAGCCTGGGACGCCCGTTGGGGATTGAAACTCATACTTTCTTAGAACAGCTTTTTATGTAAGCCTTGGCTAAATAGCCTGGGACGCCCGTTGGGGATTGAAACGACGCGCTTTCATGATGCCCATAACAGGGTAAGCATCGGCTAAATAGCCTGGGACGCCCGTTGGGGATTGAAACATAGTTACTTATCAAATGAATTTAGTAAATGGAGGTTGGCTAAATAGCCTGGGACGCCCGTTGGGGATTGAAACTGCCCTTAGCTTGCCCTACAGCGCCGCTAAGCCCGGGGCTAAATAGCCTGGGACGCCCGTTGGGGATTGAAACAATCTCTACGGCTGCCAGCAGCAGCGTATCGGTCATCGGCTAAATAGCCTGGGACGCCCGTTGGGGATTGAAACTGCACGTCTTCTTCCACATCGCCCTCCATCCATCCATCCGGCTAAATAGCCTGGGACGCCCGTTGGGGATTGAAACTATCGTGCTGCACGCCCTGTGGGAGCGCAAGGACGAAGGCTAAATAGCCTGGGACGCCCGTTGGGGATTGAAACGCCGGTCAAAACACCAGCAGGCGCGGTCAACACCAATGGGCTAAATAGCCTGGGACGCCCGTTGGGGATTGAAACGAGCAAGATAGCGACCTATCGCACGTTCCATCACGAGGGCTAAATAGCCTGGGACGCCCGTTGGGGATTGAAACATACCCCTTGGAGTTCAGATCATTGGCCAGTTGCTGGGGCTAAATAGCCTGGGACGCCCGTTGGGGATTGAAACGCCGCGAGGGCCGAGGTACCAAAGTTGACCCAATTTTGGCTAAATAGCCTGGGACGCCCGTTGGGGATTGAAACTGTCCCCTCGAGCAGGGCTCCGGCGAAGCTGGCCCCGGCTAAATAGCCTGGGACGCCCGTTGGGGATTGAAACGCGCGTCCACGGCACGGGCGGCATGAGGGCGAAACTCGGCTAAATAGCCTGGGACGCCCGTTGGGGATTGAAACGATGCCGCTGTAGCGACAGATCAGGCCGGCTGCATCACGGCTAAATAGCCTGGGACGCCCGTTGGGGATTGAAACTCCTTTTCATCTTCATCCAATGCAATCGACTTGTATCGGCTAAATAGCCTGGGACGCCCGTTGGGGATTGAAACCTATGAAAGGAAGTGCTGTTCTTCCAATGAAGAACCGGCTAAATAGCCTGGGACGCCCGTTGGGGATTGAAACTGCACATCAAATCCTGCCTCAAACAGAGTTTTCATATAGGCTAAATAGCCTGGGACGCCCGTTGGGGATTGAAACTCATTGTTCTTTCCTTTCCGGGACCTTGTCCCTGGGGGCTAAATAGCCTGGGACGCCCGTTGGGGATTGAAACGATACCGGAACCTCTACGAAGCAATTAACCGATGGCATGGCTAAATAGCCTGGGACGCCCGTTGGGGATTGAAACACTCGAAGACGGTGAGTCCCTGAGATTGTGCGTAGGGGGCTAAATAGCCTGGGACGCCCGTTGGGGATTGAAACGGCAAGACATACCCGCGACCCCTGCCAGAGGAACTTCAGGCTAAATAGCCTGGGACGCCCGTTGGGGATTGAAACTGCACCCAGCCGTCAGCGACAAGCTGGTCTACATTCTGGCTAAATAGCCTGGGACGCCCGTTGGGGATTGAAACTTTCTTGATCCATGTGAAAGCCCACTTGCCGTTGCCGGCTAAATAGCCTGGGACGCCCGTTGGGGATTGAAACTAACGCCTATTCTCAAATGTGGGTTGTTCGTCCCTATGGGGCTAAATAGCCTGGGACGCCCGTTGGGGATTGAAACGCAACAGCCCAATTGGAGCCGCTTGACGCCGGACTCCGGCTAAATAGCCTGGGACGCCCGTTGGGGATTGAAACTCAGCACGCCCAGTGGGAACGCTACCCCGACGAAATCGGCTAAATAGCCTGGGACGCCCGTTGGGGATTGAAACCATACGGACACGGTGTACACACAAGTCCAAGTGGACTGGCTAAATAGCCTGGGACGCCCGTTGGGGATTGAAACCTCTTTGCGCAACTCGGCAATCATGCGCTCGTAGTCGGCTAAATAGCCTGGGACGCCCGTTGGGGATTGAAACCAACACCTCTGAGTCCTCTGTTCGCAGATGGATTCATGGCTAAATAGCCTGGGACGCCCGTTGGGGATTGAAACAAAATTGAGCGAGCCGGACAGATCGCCGTGCGCTTGGCTAAATAGCCTGGGACGCCCGTTGGGGATTGAAACCTTGAGTTTGAACTCGAGGACCCCATTATTCCAATCCGGCTAAATAGCCTGGGACGCCCGTTGGGGATTGAAACCCCTCGTTGGATGCGACCGCAATCGTGCCAGTGCCGGCTAAATAGCCTGGGACGCCCGTTGGGGATTGAAACTACATCGCCTCGGTCGGCATGGTCTCTGTTGCCAGTGGCTAAATAGCCTGGGACGCCCGTTGGGGATTGAAACGGTCAGAAAAATCGACTTGCTCAATCAGCATGGTCGTGGGCTAAATAGCCTGGGACGCCCGTTGGGGATTGAAACCGTGATGAAGCTGGTTTGTAGGCGCGCCAGGGCAGGCGCGGGCTAAATAGCCTGGGACGCCCGTTGGGGATTGAAACAATCACAAGTCGATTGGCCATACCCTGCGTGCCGCCGGCTAAATAGCCTGGGACGCCCGTTGGGGATTGAAACCTGGCCATACGGTGAGTCGGCAGCCGGGCTCTCCTGGTAGGCTAAATAGCCTGGGACGCCCGTTGGGGATTGAAACGCCAGGAGAACCTGTGGCTGCCCGCCGGCGCGCGGGGGCTAAATAGCCTGGGACGCCCGTTGGGGATTGAAACGAGCAAGGAAAATCACTATCGATGAGTTTATGCATGGGGCTAAATAGCCTGGGACGCCCGTTGGGGATTGAAACTTGGAACAATCGCACCATAGGTTAAGGAAACGTCCCGGCTAAATAGCCTGGGACGCCCGTTGGGGATTGAAACTTAGCAATCGGGGACTCCGGTATCAGTCAACTAAACCGGCTAAATAGCCTGGGACGCCCGTTGGGGATTGAAACCGCTTATATCGCCAATTCGCAGCGCTGTTTTCACAAAGGCTAAATAGCCTGGGACGCCCGTTGGGGATTGAAACTGGATTAATTTCTTTTCCAGACGTGGCATAGGAACTTTGGCTAAATAGCCTGGGACGCCCGTTGGGGATTGAAACCACCACACAGCCGACCACGCCCGGCATGGCGCTGAGGCTAAATAGCCTGGGACGCCCGTTGGGGATTGAAACAAAGCTGCACCATCAACAATGGAGTGACCCGGAAAGCGGCTAAATAGCCTGGGACGCCCGTTGGGGATTGAAACAAATTGAAGTAGGAGCAACCGACCATCTATTTTAAGGGCTAAATAGCCTGGGACGCCCGTTGGGGATTGAAACAGATTTTGACCCCTCTATCCTTGCCGGTCAGGTAGGGGCTAAATAGCCTGGGACGCCCGTTGGGGATTGAAACTTCGCCCTACTGCTAATATCCCGTACCCGTCTTAGCTGGCTAAATAGCCTGGGACGCCCGTTGGGGATTGAAACCTCTGATGAGCTCATGGTAATCCCCTTTCTTTAATAGGCTAAATAGCCTGGGACGCCCGTTGGGGATTGAAACTCCCTCCGCCTCCTTTGCCTACTGCACGATTGCCCAGGCTAAATAGCCTGGGACGCCCGTTGGGGATTGAAACTCAGCAGAACCGTTCACAATCGATGAGCCGTCACCGACGGCTAAATAGCCTGGGACGCCCGTTGGGGATTGAAACTGTACTGCGGCTTGCGCTTGTGCCATTTGCTGATTGGGCTAAATAGCCTGGGACGCCCGTTGGGGATTGAAACTTCACAGGCAAAAGTAAGCACGGCGTTTTCTTTGAAGGCTAAATAGCCTGGGACGCCCGTTGGGGATTGAAACTCAACATCCATGACTACCGTATCGGCTTGCGCTATGCCGGCTAAATAGCCTGGGACGCCCGTTGGGGATTGAAACAGCAGGATACTGGGACTGGTCGAGCGTTCCCCCTGGCGTGGCTAAATAGCCTGGGACGCCCGTTGGGGATTGAAACTCTTTCGTGTAGGAATAGACAGTCACATCACCTATCGCGGCTAAATAGCCTGGGACGCCCGTTGGGGATTGAAACCGATGGGCGTCTCAGGCATATCACGCCTCGACTAACGTGGCTAAATAGCCTGGGACGCCCGTTGGGGATTGAAACACTCCTGGCTGGTGTGTTGGCGGTATCGTTTTCGGCGGGGGCTAAATAGCCTGGGACGCCCGTTGGGGATTGAAACATAGGCGGTGAATGATTTCTCTTCAAGCCCGATTTCAGTGGCTAAATAGCCTGGGACGCCCGTTGGGGATTGAAACCTTTGGAGGTGTTCCCTGGCGCATTAGCTATGATAACGGCTAAATAGCCTGGGACGCCCGTTGGGGATTGAAACACCAGGGTTGTGCCATCCGCAAAGCCAACGAGTGCGGGCTAAATAGCCTGGGACGCCCGTTGGGGATTGAAACCTTCTATGCCTCTAAGTTTTTCTAACCACGTCGTCAGGCTAAATAGCCTGGGACGCCCGTTGGGGATTGAAACACTCTCAGCCTGCGGTAGCAGCGGAATACAAACAACGGCTAAATAGCCTGGGACGCCCGTTGGGGATTGAAACATTGTGACCAGAACTGCCTCCTGGACGAAGTAATCCGTGGCTAAATAGCCTGGGACGCCCGTTGGGGATTGAAACACCACAACGACCTTAGTAGGACTGAAATAATTAGCAGGCTAAATAGCCTGGGACGCCCGTTGGGGATTGAAACTATGCCGCACTGTTTATCCTGGCTGTTGCTATCGAGGGCTAAATAGCCTGGGACGCCCGTTGGGGATTGAAACATGGAATTCGCTCCCACGTTAAGGGCGGCCAGCTTTGCGGCTAAATAGCCTGGGACGCCCGTTGGGGATTGAAACTGGCAGGCGCACTACAGTTGCACTTCACACGAGACAGCCGCCCCCAAGCCTCCCGCGGAAGCATACCAAGCAAGCGAGCGGCTAGTTCAACTGAGCCTCGAGCGCCGCCGCCACCTGTTCCAACACCGCACTGGTCAGCTCCTGGGTAG
>DASRBN010000010.1 GCA_035653615.1 Ktedonobacteraceae bacterium
CTGGTGGATAGACCGCGCGTGTGAGCCGGGCAACCGGCGCAGCGGAGCGGCCCTAATGATCGTACGGCTTGTTTCCCTCAAGTGTGGTGATCTGTGATATCAGCATCGGAGGGAACCGTACTAGAAAAAGTAGCTTTCACAAGGAGTATGAGTCAAAACTTCATGCTTCGCGAGCCTCTGCTCATCTCTTGCCTGGTCTCGGCAAAATTGAGGTAATAATGTCTTTGGTGGTTTTTGAAGAGCGCGTAATCCAGCGCTCTTTTTTATTTTTGGATAACCAGAATCTACAAGCTCTATGTTACAATTATTGACAGCAAATCATGAGCGTGAAGGTTCTTAATGGTTCCAGGGAGTGCTCCAAATGCTAATCGATTTTCATACGCACATATTTCCATCGGATGTCCGCGATCACCGGGAGCAATATTGCGCGCGCGATCCCTGGTTTAAGCAACTATACGCGAATCCTCGTACAGAGCTGGCGACCGTGGAGGACCTGGTCGTCGAAATGGATGATGCCGGGGTAGATGCGGCCGTCACATTCTCATTCGGCTGGACCGATGCGGGGCTGATCGAGGAGACGAACAGCTATGTCATCGAGGCCATGAAGCGCTATCCGGGACGAATTTATGGTATGGCAGTACTTCAGCCAACAGTTGGAGCGCGGGCAGCCCTGGAATTGGATCGCTGCGCCAGGGCCGGGATGATCGGGCTGGGCGAATTAATGCCTCACGGCCAGGGTTATAAGCTGAGCGATATTCAACTGCTGATGCCGGTAATGGAAGTTGTGCGCCACCATCAATTGCTGGTGCTGTCACACTGTAGCGAGCCGGTAGGGCATCTCTACCCTGGCAAGGGCGATGTATCGTTGCATGATATCGTTACCTTCCTCACCGCCTTTCCCGATGTGCGTTTTATAGCTGCGCACTGGGGCGGAGGTCTACCATTTTACACGCTCATGCCGGAGATACAGCGCGTCACAGCCAATGTATGGTATGATACTGCTGCCACCGTCTACCTCTACCAGCAGCGTATTTTTCCGGTAGTGGCAGACCTGGTTGGCGCGGAACGAATTCTATTTGCCAGCGATTACGGCCTTTTACGCCAGCGGCGAATTATCACTCATATTGAACAATCCGGCCTGGACGCCGGAGCAGTCAAGATGATATTAGGCGGGAACGCGGAACATCTGTTATTTCACCGGTAAAGCTGCGGGGACATTATTAACTATGCGAGTTATATCATTGGGCAGTGGGAGCAGTGGCAACGCATTACTGATCGAAGCGGGGCCAAAGGGTCGCACGAAAATCCTGGTAGATGCAGGATTCAATGGCAGAACCTTGATTGAGCGCCTGCGGATCGCCGGTACTTCTCCGGCCCAACTGCAAGGTATTTTGCTCACGCACGAGCATACCGATCATATACTGGGTCTGCCAACGCTGGTAAAACGCTATGGCGTACCGGTAATTGCCGATCCTCTCACGATAGAGGCAGTAGAGAGAATTTTTGCCAGCGGCTACATAACTATAGATGCCGACCAATCCACCAGTATCGCAACACTGGCGCGAGACGAGCAGCCATCAACAGGGCAATTGCAAGAGCTGCCCATAGCATATATGATCGCGAATGATAACCGTGAATCTCTATCGGATAATCATACGAACGGTCGCCTCGATGTGGTACAAAATGGCTCTGACCGTCCTATTATCTCACAATCATCCCAGCCGTTCGCGGTCGGCTCGCGCACTATGATTGGCGACATCGAGGTTATCTCTTTTCCGGTCTCGCATGATGCCGTAGCGCCGTGTGGTTACCTGCTGAGCGCCGGCGGTTGTCGTGTGTGCGTGGCTATCGACAGCGGCGAAGTGACCGCGACCATGCTCGAGGCCATGAGCCAGGCCGACCTGCTCGTCATCGAATCCAATCACGACCGCGAAAAACTGCTGCGCGGCCCCTATCCCTATTCCCTGAAACAGCGTATTCTCAGTCCTACTGGCCATCTCTC
The DNA here is from genome assembly GCA_035653615.1 of Ktedonobacteraceae bacterium. Taxonomy (NCBI): domain Bacteria; kingdom Bacillati; phylum Chloroflexota; class Ktedonobacteria; order Ktedonobacterales; family Ktedonobacteraceae; species Ktedonobacteraceae bacterium. The sequence continues at coordinate 2,003 of DASRBN010000010.1, forward strand.
TAACGACCAGGCAGCAGACGCGGTCTTGCGCACCTGGCGCGGTGACGGCGTGCGCTGGCTCTGGCTCTCCCACCTCAGCCGCACCAACAACACCCCAAAACTGGCCCTGAACAATATGCACACGCGCCTGACCGCCGCCAAAGCCAACCTTGCCCAGGTGCATATCTCCGTCCTGCCACCAGGGATGGGAGGGGTATGGGACTCGACGCAGTTGTGGAGCATGGCTTCGTTGTGGGAGATGGGAGAATGAGGTAGGCTCACGTTCTGCGTCCTTTTCCCACAATCCCCGTCTCCATAAGGGTATACTACAATCAATCGCTAACAGTGTGCCTTGCTGCTCGCATAGTAGAAGTGAAGGATACAGGTCATGATTTTGACAACAGAACGGGAATTGCCAACCATCCTCTAATTGACATAAAAATTAAAAAAGAGAAAAGGTGCGTCCTTTTAGCAAAAGTTCCGACTATTCAGGTGCAATTGAGCGTGTTACCATGTCTGTTACAGGATAGAACAGAGGATAAAAGGAAAGGGTCTTTCACAGGAGTTGAGAATGTCCGTTTCCTGAAAGGTGTGATAGAGGACATCCCACTGCCGGACAACAGCGTTGATGTCGTCAAATCACACCGGTGCCTTACTATCCTGCATCAGGGCTGTGCGTGCCCGCTCTGCCAGTGTGACCGCTTTGAGGGACTCGAAGAAGCCCAGAGCTTGCTCGAAGTAGAGGTGGGCGCGGCCTATATCGGCTTCGCGTGTGACCGGATTGTCGCGGTTGACAACATCAGCGTGGCCGCGGTAGAAGAGGCCGAGACAGTAGAGCGTCTGCCCCCGTTCCAATGGAGTATCGAGTATTTCGAACTGCTTGAGGGCTTCCTGCAGGTCACGCTCGGCATCTTCCCAATGAGCTTGTTCCAGGTGCATGCGACCACGGGCGCGTAGGGCGACAGCATGAAACTTGCGCGACCCTGATTGCTCCGTCAGTGATAGAGCGCGTTCGCACATAGCCTGCTGGGCTTCCACGCTTTCACCGGTAATAACATAAAGTTCGGATAGGATAGCCACAACTGCCGGCGAGGGGAATGGTTCGGTTTGCTGCAAGGCCTCCTTGAAGTCTGAGGTCGCGCGTGTCCATTCTTCGCGGGCGAGATAGATACTTCGCGAGAGTTTGGGTTGGATACCGCGCTGCTCGGCCAGGCGCTTGTATTGGCGCAGCAGGCGGTCACTTTCCTCCTGATCTCCTGTGCGATAGGCAAGGTCGGCCAGCGTCTCCAGCGCATCCAGCTGCCAGTGTTCGTCCTGCTGGTATTGTTCGGTCACACGCAGGATGTTGTGAGCGACCTCGCGCACCTCGTCCCAGCGATTCCATTCGTACCACACATACATGCGACCAATCAGGCTGAGCAGCAGCAGCGAGGGACTTTCCATGGTCTGTGCGATACGCCAGGCCTGACCAAACCACTCCGCGGCAGCCGGATAATCACTGATATACTCGTGCGCCCAACCAAGCGAGGTGTACAGGTCATACAGTTCCTCGCGCCAGCTAATGAGAGGCGCCAGTTCCTCGCGGCGATGTTGTACGGCATGTTGTTCCAGGTACTTATGTTGCCTTTCGTAGATGAATCCCAGCGCATCCAGCGTGACCCACAGCGAATTGGTATCGTTCGCTTCCTCGGCAATACGCAGCGCCTCCTGCCCGCTACTCAAGGCTTTTTCCGCCAGCTCTGCTCGTTTATCCGGGCTGGCGTACTTGATCTGCCGCACATACCACATTGCCTGGTAGGTCAAGAAATCGGCCAGGTCGCCGCCGGGTGGTTTCCCCTCCAGCAATTTCAGGCCAGCATCGATATACGAGCGTACTACCTGCATATCGAGGCGCGTGTTGAACCATCCCAGCCAGCGGGTCGATAATTCTGCCATACTGCGATACAGGCACAGCAGGTCATCCTGGTTAACCTCCTCGGCCTCCTTCATGAGTTCCAGCGCGTGTCCGTACTCATGCCATGCTTCATCTGCATTGGCACGCTGGGCGTAGGCATCGCCGAGTTTCTTATGCATGTTCGCGATGGAGAGCTTATCGGCGTTGAGGGCGATCAATAAATCCAGCGCCTCAGCATATGCCTGAATTGCGCGGATCGTGTAATAGCCGTGAAAAGCCTGGTCTCCTGCTAGCGTCAGATACTGGATTGAGCGCTTGCTCAGTTCCTGACGTGTCAATCGTACCGGCGCTCTTCTATCCTCCTGAATCTCATTGTTGATCTCGCTTGAACCGGCGGAACTGGCCAGTATACTGGCCGACCAGTTTACCAGCGCCTGCCTGTAGTGATAAGCCAGTAATTCCGCGAAAGCGTCGGTGTTACCGGCGGCCTTTTCTTCCAGCCAGAGCGCGAGTTGCGCGTGTTTTTGTGAGCGGCGCAGGCGTGGAATGTTGTTGTAAACCACGTCGCGGATCAGGACGTGCTTGAAGATGAACACGCGGTCATGTTCGACCGGAGTACGCACATGTTTCTCGGTTTCCACGATAAAGTCGCGTTGTGAAAGCACATCCAGTATCTTGAGAATAGTACCGGAGTCGAGGTCCTGGGCGAGTTCAAGAATGCCCGATAGCCAGAAGGTACGGCCGATGATTGCCGCGTATTGGAGTACCTGTTTTTCCACCTGGCTGAGCAGGTCGATGCGCGCCGCCAGCACCCCCTGGATGGTATCCGGCACAACGCGGGGCAGGGGCAATACATAATGCGAATCAATCAGTGTGTCATCGGGCGGGATAGCCGGGCTGGATAGCTCGCTCAGCGTAGCGACGTTCTCCTCGCTCACATGCCAGCAGCCGTGATCATTGACCAGCACGCCCTGATCGATCAGCATGCGCACGATTTCTTCCACGAAGAAAGGATTTCCCTCCGCGCGGTTCTGAATTGTGTAATAAAGGACTTCGGGCAGTTCGTGCGTGCCCAGCAGGCCCGTGATCAGTTCTTCGCTTTCCTCTTTGGTAAGCGCCTCGAGAACGATAGTGGTGAAATTGCGGCGGCCACCCCCCCAGTCGCGTTTGCGCTCGAGAAAGTCTGGGCGAGCAGGACAGATAAAAAGCACTGGCTGGTCGGTGATGCGGTCCGCCAGGTATTCGAGCAGGTCGAGCAGGGCCTCATCCGCCCACTGAAGGTCATCGATGATGAGAATAAGTGGCTGCTGCTGGGCTACTGCCTCAAGCAAGACGCGCCAGGCACGCAGCAGTGCTGCCTGTGGCCCTCCCTGCTCGGTACTTTTGCTATGTGTGCTGCGCTGAATCTCGCGCCTGTCGATAAAACCGAGTTGAGCGGGATCGCCCGTCAGACCACTGCCGATACTGCGCACAAGCGCATTGGTTACCCGCTCGATATCTTCGTTGCGCTTTGCCTGCGCCAGTGTATCGCGCACAAATTCCACGAAGCGATTCTCCAGGTCTTCGCGGGTTTCGCCATCGCGCGCATTCAGCAAGGAGCGCAGGATTTCAACCAGCGGCCAGTAGGTAATACCCTCGCCATAGGGCGGGCAGTGCCCCTCGAGGATGCGGGGAGCGACAGGCCGGCCGGCGTTTGAAGCTGATTTGGCCGCCTCCTGCTCGCGGGCGATAAATTCGCGTACCAGGCGCGATTTGCCTATGCCCGGCGCGCCCAGCAGGGTAATCAAATGCGGGTGTTTTTCGGCCTGCACACGCGCGTAGGTCGCGTGCATCAGTGTCAGTTCCAGCTGGCGTCCTACGAGCGGTGCTTGTAGGCCCTCGATGCCGCGTGGGTGCTGGGTAATGGCCGGTGTACCTGTACGCAGGCCCTCTACTACCCACGCGCGAATAGGTTCCGACTTGCCCTTGAGATGCAGGGGAGCGATTGGACGAAACTCGAAGACGTTGCGTGTCGAGAAATATGTGCGCTCTCCCACCAGGATGGTATCGGGGCTGGCAACCTGCTGCAGGCGAGCGGCAACGTTCACAGCATCACCCGTGATGAGAAAATCTTGCCGGCTGAATTGCGCTCCTGGAGCCGCGACCTCGCCCGTGTTGATGCCAATGCGCATCTGCAAACGCGTCGCTTCCGGGTCCTGTGCCTGCCTTCGCTGGTTGAACCTGGCGAGGGCGGCCTGCATGTCTAAAGCGGCTCGTATGGCACGGTCAGGATCATCTTCATGCGCGATGGGAGCACCAAATACCGCTACGACTGCATCGCCGATATATTTCTCGATGGTACCACCGTGGCGCCGGATCTGCTCTGCCATCAGATTGAAGTAGCCTGCCAGGATCGCTCGCATATCTTCGGGGTCGAGATGGTCTGCCAGTGGTGTTGAACCAATGATATCGGCGAACATGATGGTGACGACGCGCCTTTCTTCCGGCAGCGGCAGCCTGCCCCTGTTGCCATCGCTATAAGGTTTATCTCTTGTGGTCTCCCATAGCATCGCCTGGTTTTCAGCGGCAGAAACGGTTGTCATTTCCTGTGTTTCCCCCGTTGTAGTATCGAGTGCTCCATCGCTGCTCTCGTTTGCAAGACGTGCCGGTGGAGGAGCAGCGCTTGCGCCTTGTGCAGCAAGAGGTGTCCCGCATTCGATACAAAATTTTGCTACCGGCAGGTTCACGGTGCCACAGTTAGGGCAGACCACCAGGCGATTGCCGCATTCCAGGCAAAACTTCGCATTAGGCGGATTGAGTGTATGACAGTTTGGACAGCGCATAGGTATATTTCTCGTCTAATTTAGCGTGATCTGAACAACTTTTTCTGTGCATATTTATTGTACAACAGAACGTAATTACGTGTGGGATACTGGTTTTTACCGCTTGACGTGAACGGTAAATTCGCGTACTATGGGGACGAACGGAAGGGAGTGTATATGCGACTAGATTTTCAGGTGGAGAGTCGAAGTTATGACCAGATGCTGCGTGGCACGTGGCGAGGGTATCAGCTGGACGCAAAAACGCAACTCAGTAATGAGCCGGTGGCGGAGGCGGCAAGTGATTGCCTGCGGCTCTGGCTGCCTGCTGGAACCCTCATGAACTGGTCGACCGCGACGCGTCCACTGCGCTACAATTGTGTGCAGTTTTACTGGCCCAGGCGCTGGTATACATTCAGTGCCATGTATGATGGGCGCACATTAGTGCATACCTATGTTTTCATTATCCAGCCTGCCACCATTGAGCTAGACAGACTTTCCTACGTTGACCTCGACCTGCGCATGCTGGTGCAGCCGGATTTATCATATGAGGTGTTGACCCAGGCCGAATTTGAGGAATTTGCCGAAACACTGAACTACAGCGAGGAGACGCGCATCGGCGCGTTGATGGCGATGGATACCCTGACCAACTCCATTCGGCTGGGTGTAGGTCTCTTCGCAACCATTCCGCACACATTGCGCCAGACCGATTTTCATCTCCAGTCCTGCAAACAGTAGGGGCGGGAGTTGTGGGGATATGGGGTGGGGTGCTTGCACCGCCCTGAGTTCATCATTCAAGAGGAGGTTTGCGATGCCCAAACGCATTGATCATGTTGCCATCATCGTGCGCAACATCGAACAGGCGCTCGTCTTTTACCGTGATACGCTGGGTATTATCCCCAGCGAGATCAAAGAGGTGCCGACGGAGCAGGTGCGCATCGCATTTCTTCCAATGGGCGGTCCCGGCGGCAGCGAGATCGAATTGATCGAGCCGACCACAGCCGACTCCAGCCTATCAAAGTTCCTGGACAAGCGTGGAGAGGGCCTGCACCATATCTGCCTGGAGGTGGAGAATATCGACGCGGCTCTGGCCGAGATGCAGGAAAAGGGCTCGCCGGTGCTGGATAAGCAACCACGCATCGCCGCCGAGGGACGAGCTATCTTTATTCATCCCAAAGCGGCGAATGGAGTGTTGCTGGAGTTGATAGAAAAACCATCTTAATATCTCTTACTTATTCGGCCAGGCGACGATTTGCCTCTCGATAAGAGGGTTCAATGGCATGATATGCCGCCAGAGCATCCTGAAAATCCGAGCGAGATGTGTCTATCGAGCTTAGTGCCAGCCTGTAAACTGGTTCGTTATCCAGCAACTCGCCTGTTGATTTAAATCCTGCCTCGGTATAGAGATGTTGTGCCACGTGATTTTCTGGATGCACGGTGAGTTGAAGAGACCGGCATTGGGGATGATGTTCTCCCAGAAATTGAAGGAATACCTCTAACCCTTTCTTTCCATAACTCTGTCCCTGATAGCGGTAATCGATAAAGAAGTGGAATAGCCAGTAGTTCTCCTGGCTTCCTGGTTCATAAGCCAGTTCCATGAAACCGATCATCTCTGCTCCCTTATAAATCGCATAAGGCACCCATAGCAGCCCGCCTGGACGGATGTACGCTTTTGCCAGCGCAATGACGGCAATCGGAACGTAATCCGCGATGAAGCGTTGTTGTTCGGGATGAACAGCGAGGTGCAACGCGGCACGCCAATTTTCGCGTGTGACCTCGCGTATTGAAAGTTCTTCCATGTATTTCTCCGCATTACAACGGAATATTTCCGTGTTTCTTTGGTGGATTCGAATCCCGTTTGTTTTTCAGCATTTCCAGGGCTGTAATCAGCTTTGTGCGCGTATAGCGTGGCTCGATCACCTCGTCGATGTAGCCCCGGCTGGCGGCGATGTAGGGATTGTTGAACTTCTCGGTATACTCGGCGATCAGTTCCTTGCGGCGCTGTTCGGGGTCCTCGGCCTGGTCAATCTCATCCTTAAACAGAATGTTGACCGCACCTTCCGCGCCCATGACGGCGATTTCCGCTGTGGGCCACGCATAGTTGATGTCGCCGCGCACGTGCTTGCTGTTCATCACATCATAGGCGCCACCGTAGGCCTTGCGCGTAATCACCGTGATCTTTGGCACGGTCGCCTCACAATAGGCGTAGAGCAACTTCGCGCCGTGCCGGATGATGCCGTTATGTTCCTGGCTCACGCCCGGTAGGAATCCCGGCACATCCACGAAGGTGATGATGGGAATGTTGAAGCAGTCGCAGAAGCGCACAAAACGTGCCGCCTTATCCGACGAATTGATATCCAGCACGCCCGCAAGCGAACCGGGCTGCTGCGCCACGATGCCAATAGAGCGACCATTCAAACGCGCGAAGCCAATCACAATATTGGTGGCAAAATACTCCTGCACCTCGAAGAAATCGCCATCATCGACGATATGGCGAATGACGGTCTTTATATCATAGGGCTTGTTCGGATTGTCGGGGATGATGCTGTCCAACGCTTCCTCGGCGCGCGTGGGCGAGTCGATGGGAACGATGCGCGGCGGGTCTTCCAGGTTGTTCGAGGGAATGTAGCTCATCAGCTGGCGAATCAGGCGGATGCAATCAGGCTCGGTGGGACACGAGAAATGAGCGACCCCGCTGGTGCTGTTGTGAACCATCGCGCCGCCCAGCTCCTCGAAGGTCACATCCTCGTGCGTGACCGTTTTCAGCACGTTCGGGCCGGTCACAAACATATAGCTAGTCTGCTCGACCATAAAAATAAAGTCGGTGATGGCGGGCGAGTAGACCGCGCCGCCCGCGCAGGGTCCCATAATGGCCGAAATCTGGGGCACGACGCCGGAGGCCAGGGTGTTGCGCAAGAAAATATCGGCATACGCGCCCAGACTGACGACACCTTCCTGGATGCGAGCGCCGCCGGAGTCGTTCAAACCAATCACCGGGGCGCCATTTTTCATCGCCATATCCATGATCTTGCAGATCTTTTCGGCATGTGCCTCGGAAAGCGAGCCGCCGAAGACGGTGAAATCCTGCGAGAAGACATAGACCAGGCGACCATCGATCTGTCCATAGCCTGTGACGACGCCATCGCCCAGAATTTTCTGCTCGTCCAGCCCAAAGTCCGTGGAGCGATGCGTGACGAACATATCCAGTTCATTGAACGTGCCTGGATCAAGTAAGAGGTCAAGCCGCTCGCGCGCGGTGAGCTTCCCTTTCTGGTGCTGTGCTTCGATGCGTTTCTTGCCACCGCCGAGCATAGCCTGCTCTTTCAAACGGCGCAGCTCTAAAATTTTTTCGTGCGTGCCTTTCAACTCAGAGGATTCTTGAGGAGTACGTTCACTTGTGGTCATGTACTTACATCTCCATACGTAAAAATGCTGTTATGGGTCTGTATGGAGTATAGCATGTAGAGCGAGGGGGTGTCTAATAGGCGCCCTTGCTTTCTTTATTGTTCTACTCCTTACTCGAACTATCAAAAGAACGAATCAAGTGGCTGCGTTTCTTGAAAGAGAGATAGTCCTATGCTATAGTAAAGGCAACTTACAAGTGGTAGTTGCCAGGATAGAAGCAACGAAGCGAGCAATTATAATTACGTCGTATATACCGGATCCGAAGAAATGGGAGCCAGATTTACGCACCAGGAGGAAAAAGTAAATGCAATGCGTTTTTTGTGGACAAGGCGAAACCGAACCAGGATTGGCTACCGTTACTTCGACGCCTGAGAATACGACTGTTGTCTTTCGTGATGTACCGGCGGAGGTATGTACCACCTGTGGCGAGGAGTATCTCAGCAAAGAGATTATGGGCGAGTTATTAAGGATTGCACGTGAGGCGGCACGGGCAGGTGTGCAAGTCGATGTACGCACCTATAAAGCGGCATAATACCTCACCGAGATTACTCTATACCAAATATCTGCTTTAGCATTTCCCAGTCCACCTCATCAAATCCGTAAATAACCTTATCTGCCCGCGACAAATCTTGTTCATCATTGAATCCATTGCGGAAGCCGATGCAGAACATCCCGGCATTTTTAGCTGAGAGAACCCCGTTTTTTGAGTCTTCAATAGCGATGCACCTCTCGGGTCTGATACCCAATTGCCTGGCTGTGAGCAGGTAGATTGCCGGAGATGGCTTTCCCTCGCCATTCAGTTCATCGGCGCTGACCACTACTTTGAAGGATTCCCGCAGGTGAAACCTTTGCAGCACAATATCTATCCAGGTTCTTGGAGAAGATGAGGCCAGGGCGACCGGAATATTGTTCTTATGCAGCCTTGCAAGTAATTCTGTGAAACCTTTGATAAGGGACACTTTCTGGCCGTAAATCTTATTGGCCATTTCCAGGTAGAGTTCCAAAAATTCTGCCTTTGTTTTTTGCAACTGATAGGTATCGACCAGCATTTTGTATACATCGTGTACAGCCAGGCCAATGATCTTATCCTGGTCGTTGACATTCCATGCCGGCGCAAGCGATTGTAGAAAAAAGCCCTCGGTGGTTTTCCAATGAATCTCACTGTCTACAATGACGCCATCCATATCAAAAATGACTGCATCCATGAAAAAAGCCTCTCTAAGAAAATTTTAGCCGGGTTATGAATTTTTATCAGGCGCATTATAGGGTGTCAGGCTATGAAAGCGCAACTGATCAACGGGATGCGCCGACCAACTCTTTTCCAGAATCGGCGCTCAGCAGTTTTGTGGCTACACGATGCAGCAACATGGCAAGCTCCTCTTCCTGTTCTGGGGACCAGCCCTCAAGCAGCTCGGCAAGGCTATCATGATAGGCTTTATGTAATTTATCGAATGCCTGCTGACCTGACGATGTCAGTTGTAATTGCCCGCCTGCCTGTCCATCTGCCCGTGCTGTCTCTGCAACCAGACCTTTGTGTTCCAGCTGCTCTATAGCAGGAGAGAGCTTGTCTATTGGTACCTGCACGCGCTCTGCCAGGTTCGACTCGGAGACTGGAGCCTGCTCCTGAATGCGAAAGAGGAGCCAGCAGGAGAGAGGATCGAGGTCAATCCCGGCGCGTTCCGCGAGGCGTCGATACATAAGCTCCCTGCTGTCACGGCTGGCCAGCACATGCAGCGCCAGTTCGATCTCCTCTTGCGAAGAGCGCGCTGCCGGCATCGCGAAGGTGTGTCCTACATCGGTCGCCTCGGCTGTCTTGCGCAGTTGTATCTCCGGCAGGAACCAGGTAAGAATGAATGCCACTGCTGCAATTGGCGCGGCCACCAGGAAGACCAGCGAGAGCGATTGGGCGTAGGCATGCACAAACTCTGCACGCAGCGCTGCCGGCAAATGCTGGATCGCCGCGGCATTCTCGGCGCTGTTTAAATTGAAACCGGGCGGCAGCGAGGAGGCCAGGGAAGCAAGATTCGAGGTAAGCGCGTTAGCGAAGATGGCGCCGAAAATGGCCGTTCCGAAGGAGCCACCAATGGAACGGAAGAAGGTCGCGCCGGATGTCGCGGTGCCCAGATTGCGGTATTCGACAGCGTTTTGTACAGCGATCACCAGCACCTGCATTACCAATCCCAGCCCGAAGCCCAGTACAAGCATGTAGAGTGAGGCCAGGAGAATACTCGTTTGCGCGTTCATCAGCGAAAGCAGGTACAGGCCAACTATCATCAAGGCTGTACCAACTATTGGAAAGACCTTATAGCGTCCCCAGCGCGTGATAAGCTGCCCGCTGATGATCGATGTGGTTAGCACTCCCGCCATCAGCGGCACCATCCGCAGGCCAGAAGCGGTAGGCGACGCACCATTGACCACCTGGAGAAAGAGCGGCAGGTAGGTCGTCGCACCGAAGAGCGCAAATCCGACTACGAAGCCAATCGTACAGGCAAGAATAAAGACGCGATTGCGGAACAATTCAAGCGGCAATACAGGTTCGGCAGCGCGTTGTTCCACGATGATGAAAGAGATAATAAGGACTATAGCACAGCCGGCAAGAATGAAAATTGGCGCGGATTCCCAGGGATAAATAGTGCCGCCGAGAGTAGTGAGCAGTACCAGGGCTGTAGCCGCGGCTGCCAGCAATGCCGTTCCAAAATAGTCAATCTTATGATGCCCATGTGGACCCGAAGCTTGCAAAGCAATGGCAATCACTACCAGCGCGGCAGCCCCGATAGGGATGTTGATATAGAATACCCAGCGCCAGGTAAGGTTATCGACAAAGAACCCTCCCAGCAGCGGCCCAGCAACACTTGAAAAGCCATAGACAGCGCCAAAGATGCCCTGGTAGCGCCCGCGCTCGCGAGGGGGCACAATATCGCCGATAATGGCCTGGGCAAGCACAATCAATCCACCACCGCCCAACCCTTGAAAGGCGCGAAAAATGATCAGTTCAGTCATATTCTGGCTGATGCCGCATAAGGCGGAACCGATCAGAAAGATGACAATCGTGGCCTGGAAGAGCCGTTTGCGCCCGTAAAGATCACCCAGTTTGCCCCATAGCGGCGTGGAAACAGTCGAGGCCAGCAGGTAGGCTGTCACCACCCATGATAGCTGGTTCAACCCTCCCAGGTCGCTCACAATTGTCGGGAGCGCGGTTGCCACGACGGTCTGGTCAAGCGAGGCAATCAACATCGCCAGCATAAGCCCGGAAAATACCACCCATACTCTGCGCTGTTCCGTGGTTTGTCCTCCTTGAACCTGTGTTACGGACATGCCATGCGCTCCTTTCTCTCCACAGATGTCAGAAAACAGTCCTCCATCGTCCATGATGGGGCGTAGGGGCCAGTGCTATCTCAGTTGTAGTATGAGATATGATATCACATAGAGTTGGAGCGAATATAATAAATAGTTGAGTCAATCAGGAAGGATGATAACTCTTATACACATGCGTATTCATAACGTAGAGTAGAAAGCGAAAGGCAAACAAACATAAAAAGGGAAGCCAGCAATCTACACGCTGGCTTCCCTTTTACTTGAATCGAACCTTCCCTGCTAAAAGCCACTCATCCATACACCGCGAGTAGATCTCCCGCCGGAACCGCGACAACCTGGTCGCCAGCGGCCAGGCTGGCAAATTCTGCCTGCCCCATCGGCGCGCCCACTTTTGTCGACCATACCTGGCTTCCGGTGCTGGCATTCAAGGCATAGAGGTTACCCTGTGAGGAACCAATATAGACGTATGAACCATCGACAATGGGTGCGGTAACCAGGGAGCCATCGCCGTTAAAAATCCATAGCACGGTATGATTGCTCAGGGTCTCCGCGGACAGCGTCGAGCCATTCAGGAAGTAGCCCATCTTGCCGCTGAAAGCCGGTGGCTGCGTGGCAGTATATGAGCCAACAAGCTTGCCATTGGATGCGTTAAGAATCAGGTCACCCTCAAAATCGCGCGTGTAGAGGCGGTTTTGGTAGAGCGCAGTTGTTGCCCCGCCGCCGCCTTCGCATGGACCCGAGTAATGCCAGATAAGCGCCCCGCTCTTGGGCGCGAAGTCGTAGGCCTGGTTGCAGGCATAGGAAACATAGACGCCATTTTTGTCCACAGCGGGCGAACTATCGTCCCCGTTTTCCACGGACTGCGTCCATACCTGCGCGCCGTTTTTCTCATTGAAGGCATAGACCGTTCCACCGCTGCCCGCGGCCCCGGTATAGACGAGACCATGCAGGGCCGTAGGCGGAGATGAGAACGAGTACTGGCTAGTAATCTGTGTCGTCCACAGCAACTTGCCATTCTTCGCCGCGTAAGCTTGCAAAATACCGGCCCCGTTTAAAGTAAAGACACGACCGGAATCATAGGTTGCGGTAGCGAAATTGCCCGAAGACCCGATATCAATAGGACCCCAGGCTGTTTGACCGGTTGCCAGGTCAAAGGCGTAAAGAAGTCCTTCGCCCTGCGAGGTAGTTGCCGTCACGAAAACCTTGCCTTCGGCGATCAGAGGATAGTAAGCAGTACCGCCGAGTGTTGCTGTCCACTTGAGATTGAGTGGAGGAGTGAGATTGTCGGTCTGCAAGCCATCATGCTGGGTATTGATGTGATAGGCGGTTGCCGACGTTGACGAGTGTTTCGCTGCATTAACGGTAGGTGTTGGCACGATAGCGAGTAGAGATAGGAGAACGATACATGTTCCCCAGATTGACCATCTGTTCATGAAAATCCCCCTTTCAGAACGAGCCTGAATAATCCCATACATCTCTCCTGCTCGTCAGGTAGCGGTTGTATGGTGTGGTCAATACATGTTCAACTCAGCCAATCTTGTACGAATGCCATTGTATCTGCCAGAAAATAAAACTGGCCTGAAAGTGGCTTTGGAAGTGCAGGTGGCAACTTATCAGTAGAAAGCATCCCCCCTTTCTCTACAGGTCTTTCTCGTGGAGATAGAAATTCCCTCTTCAATCATAGCAGGCAAGCTTTGGGAATGCAAGGTGCAAACTATCCTTCTTTCAAATCAAGCGCCTTATACGCAAGTTGCCGCACGATAGGCGCAACTTCCTCAAGGCTACGCTCGGGACCGGCAAGGGTATCGAAGCTTTCGAAGCTCAGAAGGGTGTAGAGAATATTGACTACCTCGTCCGCTTCCTCTGCGCCCGGTTGTCCGTATTTTTCCGTGAGTCGCCCTACGATGACACGAAGACCCTGCCTTCGCCGCTCGTCTCGTGCCCGCACCACCTGCTCGAAGTCCGGGTCAAGCGCTGCCAGGGCGCGAAGTCGACGAGTTACGAGCCGGTCCGAGTTCCAGAAACGGCCGAAGATGGCAATATATTCATCCAGGGCCTCGAGTGGTTCGGAACGACGAAAGGCATTAGGCAGTTGATCCATGCCTCCCTGCATAGCAAGGTAATCGCTCAAGGCCTCAAGCAGCCCGACCTTGGAGCCGAACTGGTGATAGACGGTCATGCGGGCAACATCCGCCTTGCGCGCTACGGCATCGATGCTGAAACCGGAAAAACCCTCACTCTCCAGCAGCAACTCACGCGCCGCGGCCAGAATACGAGCTCGTGTTTGTTCAGAAGCGGCCTGCCGCTGCCCCATACGATACGGACGAGGACTCATAATTGACTTGACATCTCCCAAATTTCATTGTATGATCTGTCCAACTAATTTGATTGGATAGGCTGGCTACATAATAGAAGCTTTTAACGTTTTTGTAAAGGAAGGAGAACGACTTTATGAACCGACCATTTCGCTTCGGTGTAACCGTAAGCAATGCCCCATCGCGTAGCGCGTGGATTACAACTGCCCGCAGGATCGAGCAGTTGGGTTATTCATCGATGCTCATGCCTGATCGTCCCTCGCTGGGAGGGCTTGCCCCGCTCACTGCACTGGCTGTGGCTGCTGAAGCAACCTCGTTACTACGCGTTGGCAGTTATGTATTCTGCAATGATTATCGCCACCCGGTAATACTAGCCAGGGAGGCTGCCACGCTGGACCTGCTTTCCGAGGGTCGTTTCGAACTTGGCCTGGGAGCAGGAGTCAGTCCAACTGAATTTCAACAAATGGGTATTCCGTTTGCCAGCGGGGGTACTCGCATTGGACATCTTGAAGAAACGATCCAGTTGATGAAACAGCTTTTTACGGAAGAGACCGTGAATTTCAGCGGAAAATACTACACGATTACGGGGATGAGGGGCTATCCCAGGCCTGTGCAGAAGCCATATATGCCCATCCTGGTAGCAGGGACAGGAGAACGCATACTGAAACTGGCAGCCCGGGAAGCGAATATCATTGCTATCGGGTCAAGAATGTTTGCGCAGCGTATAGGCACTACGCAAGCTACCGATGCTGCAGACGCGACACTTGAGCAAAAGATTGCCTGGATCAAAGAAGCTGCCGGAAATCGCTTTGCCGACCTGGAACTGTGCCAAACGATCTTCGATAAGGAGATCAGCGATAGTGACACTCCCATTTCTCAAGCAGGAGGGCCACCGATTCTGAAGAGGCCACTAACCATCGAGCAGGCGGTGGAGGAACTGCTGGAGCAACGGGAGCGCTACGGATTCTCCTATCTTCAGGTTCATCAGGGGCAGATGGAGAATTTTGCTCCGGTGGTTGCGCGGCTGGCAGGGAAATAAGAGCATCTTGCATTGGCTCACGGCTTGTCATCTTGCCATGAAAAAGTGGCCGGGAAATGTCATTCTGAGCGCAGCGAAGAATCTGAGGCAACCAACCGGTCCCTCCCACCTGAGATTCTTCGCTGCGCTCAGAATGACACGCGAGCGGGTCTTTTTTCCTTACTCGATATCAGCCCTCCTGGAGAACCGTTTCTGCTCTACTATAGTCGCCATGGCTTTCATGTACTTTTCCCAGCTATGATAGAACTGTAGCCAGGCCACTATGATCTTGCGACGAGCGGGTCGCCTATTCTGCACCTAAAAGATAGCTCTCCGCCTTAGCGGTAGATGGAGGTTAGGGCGTGAATAACCTTGCGAAACAGGTAATGAGAGGAAGCCGGACAGTACATGTCAGCTTCCTCTCGTTCCCAATAAGACAAAGTGATCCGCACGCTGCTTTCTAACGTATAGGTGGTATTGAATCTCGTTAAGCAGGGCTGGTGCAGGAGGACCTCCAGATCCATGAAATCGCAGGTAGAGAATGATCGACGAATATGAGATGAAACGGGGCAAGCAGAAAGGATAACTGCAATGACGAAGAGCAAGCCACCGGGCCCCACTGGACTTCCGCTGCTCGGCTCCGTCTTCCCCTGGCTGCGAAACCAACCACGCTTCCTGCTGGAGACTTACCGGCGCTATGGTGAAGTTGTACGTTTCGAGTTCCTGGGTTTTCATGGCGCGATACTTCACGGAGCGGAAGCCAATCGCTATATCCTGATAGATGCTGTAGACAACTTCCAGGTCGGCCCTGTTATTGATAGGGCACGTGCCCGTTGGATTGTAGGGCAAGGGATTCTATTTATCGACGAGCCTGAACACCGGCAGCAGCGTCGTTTGCTGCTGCCCTCAATACATCGCAAACGTATCGAGACATATCAGCAGGTAATGCGCGAGGTAACAACACAGATTCTCGACTGCTGGCAGTCCGGCTTATTTACGACCGCCCATTGTCTAGACGATGGGGAATACTTCATACGAGTTGTCTGTTATGGCAAGCTTAACCCCTCCATCTATCAAAAGCTTAATCGTATCCCTTTTGACCTCAATCCTATAGGTATGCCAAGCAGCGCCAGGGTCAAAAGGAGAGTTAGCCAATGAAGAACCGAAGTCTCCTGCATGTGATGAGATTTCCGTTGAAGGATTTTGAAGATCGACTCCAACTGAATATCCCTGCCAACTCTCATCACTATTAGTGGAGGCACGAACCACTAGTGCAAATTGAGAATAGCAACAGCGGGGCCAATTCACGACTTGAATAGTTGCATCGAGGCTAAAGTATATGCATTTATGACCCGAAGACAAACACAGTCCCAGCCAGCATCGCGTAAAGCAATACCAGTAGCAGACCTTCCAGCCAGACCAGTTCACCGTCGTGGGTGATCTCATTGAAGAGGAAAGTCGCCAGCCCCAACGCACCAATCTCTACGATGCTGAAGATCAGGTCCAGGCGCTGTGGGGCCAGCAGGCTAAATAGCACCAGAATCGGCGCGACAAGCAGGGCGATCTGGATTGACGAGCCGGCAGAAGCAGCCAGCACCATACCCATGCGTTTGTCGAGCGCCATGTTGATGGTGTTGAAGTACTCCGGGATGCCGCCGATCAGTGGCAGGAAGACCAGGCCGACAAAGGCCGGATTCCAGCCGAGTACTTTGGTGAAAGGTTCAATCGTCCCTACCAGGATATCCGAGACAATGCCGACTCCGACTGTGGCGATAACCAGCAGACCGAGCGCGCGCCAGAGGTTTGGTTTCGGCTCCTGCTTCGGTGTCGCCTTCGTGCCGGAAGCTGGCTTCGCTGCATCAGATGGGGTGGTAGTGGATGTAGCCGCTGCCGGAACCTGGGGACTCTTACCAGCTTCGTGAGTTCTAATGATATCGACGGTGGCATCAATCTGACGCAATACGCTGCTCTTATGAGGCTTTGAGTTGCTTGCCACCTCATGCCGGTAGGCCAGCAGGCGTCCAATGGCGGCCTGGGAGCGCGCACCCACTACCGGGTCGAGTTCGCTGGATTCTCCCTCTTCTTCCTGTGCTGTATCGCGGACGCGGAAGACGCTGAAGAGGATTGAGGCGAGATAGCCCAGCAGGAGAAGTACGGCGATGAAGTCGGAAAGCAGCGTCCCGCGCTCGATGATTTGCGCTTGACCTGAGTGCGCCGCCAGCAGTTCGGCAACGGCAGGCAGGAAGAGACCACCCAGGCAGAGCGCCAGCAGCGAGGCATATTGGCTGGCCGGACGTACCTCGAAGCGCAGGCGGCCATGTTTGAAGCCTCCTACCAGGGTTGCGACTCCCAGTACTAGCAGCACATTGCCCAGGATCGAGCCGATGATAGAGGCTCTGACCACATCCACCAGCCCCTCGCTCAGCGCCAGCAGGCCAATGATCAATTCGGTCGCATTGCCGAAGGTCGCGAAGAGCAGTCCGCCGATACGCTCGCCGGTATGTTCGGCCACCTGCTCCACCGATTGCCCGATCAAGGACGCCAGCGGCAGGATGCCAAGGCCCGCGATGACAAACAACAGTAGTGGTGGCACGGCGATATGCAAGAATGCAAGCACAACCGCCAGCGCAGCGAAGATCAGCAGACCATAAAACCAGCGAGACATACGCTCTCCCTTTTCTAGATGTTCTCTTCTTCCTCTCTAGTAAAGGGTATCTGAGCGGTGCTGTCTACGGTAAAAGTGCGGAAAGCGGATTCCTCTTATGGCTTTTTTGAAAAACTCATCTGGGAGCCATGCGTATCGCCCCGTCCAGCCGAATCACCTCCCCATTCAACATCTCGTTCTCAATAATATGCTTTGCCAATGCAGCATATTCGCTGGGACGGCCCAGGCGCGGTGGGAACGGCACCTGCTGGCCAAGCGAGATGCGCGCAGGCTCTGGCAGACTGCCCAGCAGCGGCGTATCAAAAATACCGGGGGCAATGGTCATCACGCGAATACCGTTGCGAGACAGATCGCGTGCTATCGGCAGTGTCATGCCGACGATGCCACCCTTGGATGCTGAATAGGCCGCCTGTCCGATCTGACCGTCGAATGCCGCGACCGAGGCCGTATTGATAATCACGCCGCGCTCGCCACCCTCGTTGGGCGTGTTCTCCGCCATTGCCGCTGCCGCCAATCGAATCGCATTAAACGTACCAATCAAGTTGATATTGATTACGCGCGTGAAAGACGCGAGGCTGGCAGGGCCATTCTTGCCCAGCACTCGTTCGGCTATGCCGATGCCCGCGCAGTTGATCAGCACATACAGGCCGCCAAATTTTTCGACTGCGGCCCGCACCGCCGCCTGCATCGATTCCTCTTCAGTCACGTTGGTCTGCACAAATAAGGTTGAGCCGCCCAGCTCGTTTGCCAGCGCCGTACCCGTCTCGCTATTGAGGTCCGCGATCACTACTTTCGCCCCAGATTGTGTCAGGAGTCGCACGCAGGCCGCGCCCAGGCCGGATGCGCCACCGGTTACTACAACGCCTTTGTTTTTTACGTCCATATTGTCTCGTACCTTTCTGTTGTGAAATAGAATCTTCTCCTTACGAAGTCGGTGGTAAGGATGGTTCTTCATGTATTCTACAACAGACTATTTCAATCGTCCTGTAGGGATAGCGTGCTACGTCCTTGCTTTCCGCGAGGCAGGCCGATGAATCGGCGGTGGGCGCGATTCATCGGCCCCTGCGGCTGTGCTGGCTGGCCGATCATCGCCCGGTTGCCGGAGTAGTTGTGAAACCTCATGGCTGCCTTATACTTCTACAAGAAAATTCCCTTGAAAAAGTAGAGAATATTGTGTATAATTGCAAAGGTCGATTCGTAAAACATCTGGGGGAGGCCAGAAATCTTGCCAGCCAGGCCTTGCTCCATCCTGCCGTATTCCTATAGACAAGACACAATTTGGTGCCTTTCCATTTCGTGGTGATGGCCGGTCAGTAGAAAGGATTCTCTTATGCTTCGACATGTACGGCAACCGTTTCTCCTGGTTATTCTTCTGGTAGGATTATTTTCATTGGCGGTAGGAGTCGCATCGGCTCAGACACGTACACCTTTTAAAGCAAAAGGAGGTACCTGGAGTTTGACCGGCAGCATGAATGTTGCGCGAGCAAGTCATACCGCGACGCTCTTGCCTGATGGAAACGTTCTCGTCGCGGGAGGTACTTCAACATCCTTTACCGGTGGCATACCGGGAATGTTGAAAATGCTCAAAGTTCATCCAGAGGCTGCTCTAGGCTCTGCCGAGTTATATGATCCATCGACCGCTACGTGGAGCTTGACCGGCAGTATGCATTATAGACGTGCTGGTCATACCGCGACTTTGCTGCCGAATGGGAAAGTTCTGGTTGCCGGGGGATATACCAATACAGCCGAGTTGTACAATCCCAAGAACAGCAAATGGACACGCACAGGGAGCATGCAAGTTCCTCGCGATGTTGCGACAGCCACGCTGCTTCCCAATGGTAACGTGCTGGTCGCCGGAGGATACGATGTCGAGACCCAAAGTTATCTGAACTCCGCCGAAATTTATACTCCCTCAACCGGAAAATGGAGTCCGGCGGCCAGCATGAATTTTGCGCGCGCCATCGCGACGGCGACCCTTTTACCCAATGGCCTGGTCCTGGTTGCAGGTGGTGCTGATAGTAATGGAGTAGCTCAGGCATCAACCGAACTGTATGACCCGGCAAAAAATACCTGGACGGTCGGCCCAAGTATGAATATCGCGCGTGATAGTCACACGGCCACACTCTTACCCAATGGGCAGGTCTTAGTTGCAGGCGGCTCCAACCCTGGTGGCGATACAGATACGGCAGAACTCTATGATCCGGCCAAAAACCAGTGGACCCTGACGAATCCAATGCATACCTCGCGCAGTGGGCATACCGCGACATTGCTGAATAACGGCCAGGTGCTGGTCGCCGGAGGGTATGATACCGCGACTACCGAATTGTATGACCCAGGCAAGGGGCAATGGTTCATTACCGGGAGTATGAGTACTCAACGCCTGAACTTTACTGCCACTTTACTGTCAGATGGCAAAGTGTTAGCCGCTGGCGGCGAAGATGGCAATCTTTCACCGTTAGCCTCGGCAGAACTCTATACGCCACCGGGACATAATCCACCGCCAACGAAGTGGCAGCTCACAGGGAGCATGAACGATGCTCGTGAGGAACACACTGCTGTTCTTCTGCCCAATGGCAACGTTTTAGTTGCGGGGGGAAATGGCAGTTCAGGAGGCCCGCTCGCATCCGCCGAGCTATATGACCCCTCGACCGGCACCTGGAGCCGTACAGGCAGTATGAACGACGCGCGTTACTGTCATACGATGACGCTGCTGCAAAATGGTGATGTTCTCGTTGCAGGTGGTTCTGATTTGAGCAGTACCCTGGCAACTGCCGAGTTATATGACCCCTCTAGCGGCAAGTGGAGTCCAACCGGCAGTATGAATGTTCCTCGTTGCAGGTTTACTGCGACACTACTGAATAACGGTGAAGTTCTGGTCACTGGCGGTATTAACAATAACGGTATCCAGTCGTCATCCGAACTGTATAACCCCTCGACCGGCACCTGGAGTTTAACCGCTAGCATGAATAGTCCGCGCTACTTCCATCAGGCAACGCTACTGCCCGGTGGCGATGTGCTGGTTGCGGGTGGCTCAAACAATGGCCAGACCCTGGCTACAGCGGAAGTGTATGATCCATCTAAGGGGACGTGGAGCTTGACCGGCAGTATGCATAGCCCTCGTATTGGTCATACCATGCTGCTATTACCCAATGGTCAGGTACTTGTTGCTGGTGGCGACGATTCTACCGGTCATTTCCTGGCATCCGCAGAGCTTTACGATCCCGGTTCAGGCGCCTGGAGTCTGACCGGCAGCATGCATACCTCTCGGGCCAACCATGTTATGGTACTGCTATCCAACGGGCAGGTTCTGGTTTCTGGTGGCCAAAATACATCCCAGTTTTCAGCACTCGCATCGGCGGAGCTATACAATCCTGCCACCGGCAAATGGAAAACCACTGATAACATGTACTCGACACGTGTCTATCACACGGCCACCCTTTTAAACAATGGGCAGGTGTTGGTCGCGGGAGGACGAGATACAAACTTCAGTACGCTTTCGTCGGCAGAATTGTATACGCCTTGAGGTTCAACAATGAAGCTGGCCCTTGTGAGAAAAGATATCGCAGATACTCTTTCTTACAGAGGCCAGCTTCATCTTTTGCACTGCTTCTACTACGTATCAACGGCAATATCTCAAGGTATTTCTCGGAGGACTGCTACCGTTAAATCGGAAACACGGCGGAAGGCGCCATCATTGGTTACAAAAAGCATACATGTAACGATGACCGTCGCTTCTTGCCCAGGAATAAGTTGTGGTGTGCTGATTTCGATTTTGCCCCCTGGCAACACAACAGTCTTGACACGTAATTCAGTCGCCATGGGCAACACGTTCCTTTCGTTGCTAGATGTATGTCCTATCATTCTTATACCCTTTATATCATACATTCACAGCAATGCAACTTATAAACCGGCTATGACTGGTTGACATCCAGCCGAGCTATATGCGATGATGCCCACGTAAAAACTCTTGCATATTTCGAAGAGTTCGGCGTCATGCTCTTGAAAAGGATGAAACATATGGATAACCTGGAACTTGAAGTTGAAGTGCGCAATCGTCTTCGTCGCCTGGAACAGAAGGTAGATTTTCTCCTCAACGAACTCGGTCTTGCACAAAAGGAAGCCGCTGCTGCTGGCAGCCTGCCGCGAGTTGACCCGGCTCTGGCCGAAGTAATGGTATTGCTCCAACAGAACAAGAAAATTGAGGCGATTAAGCTTTACCGCGAGATAACGGGAGCCAGCCTGGCTGAGGCTAAACACGCGATAGATAACATGACGTATTAGCAAAAATCTTGACGTTTCCCGCGAAATCTGTCATACTATACTGCAATACATCAGTTGCGCAAACAAAAGCAATGATGGGGAAAAGTAGGCCGCTGAACATACTACAGAGAGAAAGGGTCGCTGGCTGCAAGCCCTTTCGTATAGTCACAGGTTGAAGTTCGCCCCAGAGCTGGCTGTTGAGCAGGTATGTTGACCTGGGTAGACAGTGCCGGGTTGCCCCCGTTACCGGGCAGGCCGAGAGGAACTCGCGCAGAAATTAGCCTCGCGCCATGTGCTGCTATACAAAGCGCATGAGGAGCATAATTGCATGGGTTCAATACGGGTGGTACCGCGGAGCGTTGCATGCTGGCAACTTCGTCCCTGTTGACGAATGTTTGTCAGCTTTTTTGATTCTTATGCCAATGTCATGCTGAGCGCGCGAGCCGAAGCCTTGAGGAACGAAGGGGAAGAAGCCGCGTGCCGTAGGGGTTTTGTAAGCGGGATTAACAGTGCAGTCCTTTTAAAGGAAGATGGAAGGTTCAAATGAGCAGTCTATTACAACAGGATTTATTGCAACAATTGGAGCAGCTACGACGAAATGCTGAAACAGCCCTGGCTTCGGCTAACAACAGCGAGGCCATTCGTGCCTGGCATGGCGAGTATCTGGGGCGCAAGGGCCAGCTTACCGCTATCCTGCGCAACCTGGGCAGTCTGAGCGCCGAGGAGCGTCCGGTGGTGGGCAAGGTCGCGAACGAAGTGAAGGTAGCCCTCGAACAGGCCTTGCAGGAGCGCCAGGCAGCAATCGAACAGGCCGAGATGATGGCCGCTCGCAGCGCAGAAACGATAGACGTAACGCTGCCTGGACGCCCGCAGACGCTGGGAAAGCTGCATCCCACCACGATGACGCTGCGGGAGATCTATACCATCTTCACCTCGATGGGCTTCCAGATTTACGATAGCCCGGAGGTAGAAACCGACGAGTACAATTTCCAATTTCTGAATATGCCGCCGGGGCACCCGGCCAGGGATATGTGGGATACCTTCTACACCACCACCGATGACCTGATCTTGCGCACGCATACCAGCCCGGGCCAGATTCATGCCATGCGCGAGTACGCGCCCGAACCAATCCGCATCATCTTGCCGGGCAAGGTCTATCGCTACGAGCAGGTCACGGCGCGTTCAGAATCGATGTTCTTCCAGGTGGAAGGCCTGGCCGTGGGCAAGCGCATCACCTTCAGCGATCTCAAGGGCGTTATCACCACCTTCGCCAATCAGATGTATGGTGAGGGACGCAAGATGCGCTTCCGCAAGAGCTACTTCCCGTTCACGGAGCCGAGCGTGGAGGCGGATATCGACTGCGTGCTGTGCGGCGGCAAGGGCTGTGCCATTTGTAAGTATACCGGCTGGCTCGAGATTATGGGCGCCGGCATGGTGCATCCCGTCGTGCTGCAATATGGCGGCTACGACCCCGGTGAGTACAGCGGCTTCGCATTCGGCATGGGGCCTGAGCGCATCGCCTTACAGCGGTATGGCATCGAAGACATCCGGTACTTCTATGCGAACGATGTGCGGTTCCTTGAAAGAGTGGGATAGATAAAGAAGTTGGAGATAAAAAATCATGCTAGTACCCATTTCATGGTTAAAAGAATACGTTGACCTGGATATGCCGCTCAAGGAACTGGCCGACCGCATTACGCTGGCGGGGCTGGAAGTCGAGGGCATAGAGCGGGCAGGCGAGTGGTGGGACCCCGAGCATATCGTCGTGGGGCGTATCCTCGCAGTAAAGGCGCACCCCAATGCTGACAGGCTGGTGCTGGTCGATGTCGATTACGGTGGTTCCGAACCGGAGCAGGTAGTGACCGGCGCGCCCAACCTTTTTCAATACAAGGACCAGGAAAACCTGCCCGTATTGAAGGTGGCTTTCGCGCGTGCCGGGGCCGTCTTGATTGATGCTTACAGTGAGGAACGCCCGCGCCCTAAAAAGAAGCTCAAGCCGTCGAAGATTCGTGGCATCCCGTCGAATGGCATGGTCTGTTCCGAGCGCGAGCTGGGACTGAGCGAGGAACACGAGGGCATTTTGCTACTGCCCGAAGATGCGCCGGTGGGCAAGCCGTTGCGAGATTACCTGGGCGATGAAGTATTCGAGATTGGCCTGACGCCTGATATGGCGCGTTGCCTCAATATGATCGGCGTGGCGCGCGAAGTCTCGGCCCTGACCGGCGCGAAGCTGCACCTGCCACCCGATGAACTGGTGGTTTCCAGCAATGGACACTCCGGAACATCCCAGGTTGTGGGACACGCTGAGGATTATGTCGATGTGCGCATCGAAAATCCTGAGCTGTGCAATCGCTACACGGCGATGATCATCAAAGATGTGCGGGTTGGCGAATCGCCGAAATGGATGCAGGATCGATTGATCAAGGCCGGTATGCGTCCCATCAGCAATATCGTCGATATCACCAACTATGTCATGTTGGAATGGGGTCAGCCCCTACACGCCTTTGACTATGACCTGCTCAAGCAGCGGGCCGAGCGGTCGGGACGCGACAAACCGGAAATCATCGTGCGCACGGCCACGACCGGCGAGAAGATGACCACCCTGGATGGCGTCGAGCGCGAGTTCGACGAATCCATTCTATTGATCACAGATACGCTTGGCCCGGTGGCGATTGCCGGCGTGATGGGCGGCGAGGAGACAGAGGTCAATGCTGAGACGCGCAATGTGCTGCTGGAATCGGCGACGTTCGATGGCATCAATAACCGTCGCACATCACAGAAGCTGAAGCTGGTCAGCGAGGCCAGCCAGCGTTTCACACGCGGTATTCCTGCCACGCTCAATCCTATCGCGGCTCGTCGGGCGGCATCGCTGATGCATCAGTATGCTGGCGGCACCGTCGTGCCTGGCCTGGTGGACGATTATCCTGTGCCGCAGCCCGAACGTGTTGTCTACACGACGGAGAGCGATATCCGCCGCCTTCTTGGTATGGATGTCAAGCTACCCGGGATTGCGGAAGATTTGCAGCGGCTGGACATTGAAAGTGAAAAACTTTCTGAGCTTCCGGCAGAGGCATCTACACTCGGTCGATCCGCTTTCGGTTTGAATGTGGAGGCAGGCGAGCCGGTGCTGCGCTGCATCGCGCCCTGGCATCGCCTGGATATCCAGGTACCGGCCGACCTGGCTGAAGAGGTCGCGCGCATGATCGGCTACGAGCATATTGCGACGACTCTTATGGACGATGTGCTGCCGCCGCCGCACCGCAACCTGGCATTGGAAACAGAGGAGAAGATTCGCGATATCCTGGTCGGCTGCGGTCTGCAGGAGACGATTGGCTACTCCTTAACGATACCTGAGCATCACGATATAATCAATCGCGAGCCTGCCGGTACGATAGAAAAAATGGTACCTTTTATCACGCTGGTGAATCCGCTCTCCATCAATCGCAGGGTGATGCGGCGCTCGCTGCTGGTAACGGCGCTGGAGAACCTGGCCTACAATTATCGCTACACGCAGCGCCAGGCCGTGTTCGAGATTGGCCATGTCTACCTGCCGGAAGAGAGCAAGGGCATTCGTCCGAAAGAGGAGCGCCGGCTCAGCATCCTGCTAACCGGGCCGCGGCAACTGGTCAATATCCAGAATGCCGCGGAAGGCACGCGCGATTTCGATTTCTTCGACCTGAAAGGTATTATAGAGACCTTACTGCACCGGCTCGGCCTCAGTGACAGCGAATTCGAGTTCGTCGCGCAGCGGGATCGTCGTGTCTTTACGCGGGTGAGCGCGGACCTGAAAATTCATGGTGAGCCGGTGGGCATCCTGGGCGAACTGCATCCCGAGGTGCAGCTTGGCTTCGATATACCCGGCAATGCGCGCGTCTATGCTGCCGAGATACGCATTGACCCGTTGATCCAGCCCGGCTGGCGCATTCATCGCATGGAGCCGATCAGCAATTATCCTCCAGTTGTGGAGGACCTGGCCTTTGTGGTTGCCGAAGAGGTGACCGCTGCGCAGGTACTGGAGGCCATTCGCAAAGCGGGTGGTTCGCTGCTGACCAGCGTAGAACTCTTCGATGTCTATCGCGGCCAGCCCATCCCTGCAGGCCAGAAGTCCCTGGCCTACAGGCTCACTTATGAGAATCCGGAGGCGCCTTTAAAGGAATCGCAGGTGGTAGCGATACGCAACCGCATTATCCAGCGGGTGAGGGATGCCGTGGGTGGAGTGCTGAGAGAATAGAAGAAACAGTTAGTGTATGTGACGCCTCCCCTTGTGAGAACCTTGATAGATCGCTATAAGGGGAGGCGTCTTGTAAGCACTATCAGTACACAACAATCTGCGTATTATAGTCGGTGTTGGCATAGAGCCAGGCGGCGTCGTTTTCCTGCATATTGATGCAGCCATGGCTGCCATTGCCGGCAAATGATTCATCGCCGCCGGTATCGTAGTGTGGGAACTGCGTGCCGGGGCCAAAGTTCACGCGCCACCACGCGTCATGGATGAAGTATCCATCCCAGTGATAATTGATGGCGTAGTGAATCGGCGTCGGCGGGTACCAGTATGGCGAACCCGGCGGGTCGGACGAGGTGAACTCGGTCGGTGACGCGCGATTCAAAACTGTCCAGTGCCCTGGCAAGGAGGGCAATTCAACGCGCCCGGTGGTTACGTGGAACGCTCGCACCAGCTTGCCATTCTGGTATAGGCGCAGCGCCTGCTCCAACATCGAGACCACGATGACCTGCCCCGAGAGGTGATAGTATTGCATCAGTTCCTGGTCGGTCTGGTGCGCCTGGTTAAACGGCGTCTTATCGGCATAATCCTGCTCCATCATTTTCAGGCTGAAGAGTTCATCGTGTTCGTCATTCAGCACGCCCTGGAAATCCGATGGGGTATATGCCCAGGAGAGTTCTAGTTGCAGCCAGTAGCCAATGCCATTCATCGTATAGCCAGAATCGAGGATATAGTTATTGCCATCGAATGTATCGTGATACAGGTGCGCATTGCCCCAGGACATTGCTTCGTTGTTGAGCTGACCGATCAGGGCAGTGGCTTCCCCTGTTACTAGCTGGTCGTGCATCGAGGCTATGTCGCTATTCACGCGATTCGCGACCGTCAGGTATTGCGCAAGCGTTTTGACGGATTGCATCGCCGCTTTGTCGGTATTGTAAAGCTGCTGGTACTGAGAGGGATCGATACCATATGATTTTAGCAACTTGATCTGTAGCTGGAACTGCTGCAACTTGGCCGCCTCGACATAAGGGAGCGCGCTCATGGAATGTGCCAGAGCCTCCGTGTATTGGGCATTGATCAGGTTTTCCAACTGCTGGAGTGCTGAGGTGGTCGTCGCGCTGTTGAGAGCCGCCAGGTCGCTGTTTTCCTGCCCTTGCAGCACGGAGACATCCAGTTGCGCTGACTGCATCTGGGTGATCGTTTCGGCAAAAGAGGTGAACTGCTCATAAGCCAGTCCCAACTGGCCTAGCGCCTGTGCTTTCTGTTGCGCGTCGTCGCGAACGGCGGCAAAGTCTTTGGGGTACTTCGCCTGCGAGAACAGCAATTGATCCTGTTGATAAGCATTATTAAAGAACTGGAGATCGCCAATCTTTTGTGTCTGCCGGCGGCTCAGCATTTGCTGGAAGCCCTGCAAATTCAGAGATGCCTGCATCTGAAACTGGCCGGTGGTCGTTGTGATCAACGTTTGCAGTTGTTGATAGAGCGCGTTGTATTGCGCTGCCTGGTGCGTATAAAAATTAGTATCGGGTTGATCGTTGAACGGTGAAAAAGGAGCGCCGGAGCTGCTCAATTGTTGCTCTTGACGCATGATAGGGGCAAGACTCTGCGTCGGTACGCCGATCTGCTGGGCGTGAGCGATCAGCTGATCCAACCGGGACTTACCCTGGCTGGCCTGTTGCTGGGATTGAGCGCTGCCCCCACAGGCGCTCGTGATGATCATCACGAGAAACAGGGATAGCACGCATGCCAGGCTGGTGAGCCTGCCAGCGCGCCGGGGAAATGGTCTCCACCATGTTTTCATATGTTATGTAAGCCCTGCCTTTCACTTCATGAAAAGAGTCCTCTGCTAGATATAGCGTTGTTCGGTTCCAAAAAGTGACGGAGAAAAGTATGAAATTTGTAAAAAAATTGGTAACTACTCAGGTAGTCTGAAATGAAGGAAGGACAGGATGACCGCGCAACGTGGCCTCCAAAGCAGAAAGCAGATCCACGCCCTGCTTGCGCAACGTCGACAAATAACCGCGGATGCGACAAAAGGCCGTCGCTCCCGC